>NZ_JBHYTK010000005.1:87109-115209 GCF_042749255.1 Streptomyces sp. NPDC059524
ACGCGGCCGCGCGCCCTCGTCGCGCCGCCCCCCCGCCACCCCCGGGGCGCGCCTACCCGGCGCCCCCCCCCCCGGGCCGCCACCCCGTCGAGCAGGCGGCGCCGCTGGTCCGGGTCGCCGGCCGCCGTCACGGCGGTGAGTGCCATCGCCGCGGCGGCGTCGAGGACGGCCCGGTCGGCGCCCGGGCTCTTCCCGTAGGCCGCGAACTCGGCGGTGTGCTGCTTCGCTCCCCCGGTGTCGTAGCCGATCGTCGGGTGGATGGACGGGACGAGGCGGGACACGTTGCCCATGTCGGTGGAGGCCATCGTCTCGCCGTGGCGGGAGCGTGGGTCGCGGCCGAGGGAGCGGGCCGCCGCCGTGTAGGCCTCCGTGAGACGGGCGTCCTGGCGCAGTTCCGCGAAGTCCTTGCCGTGGGGCTCCAGTTCGAGCCGGGCGCCGGTCGCGAGGGCGCCGGCTTCGAAGCAGGCGTGGACCCGGTCGCGTACGAGGGCGAGCTGTTCGAGGTCGGGGGCGCGGATCTCGTAGCGGGCGCGGGTGAGTTCGGGGATGACGTTCACGGCGTCGCCGCCGGCCGTGATGACGCCGTGGACCAGGGAGCCGGGCGGGAGCTGCTGGCGCAGCAGGCCGATCGCGGTCTGGGCGACGGTGAGGGCGTCGAGGGCGTTCACGCCTTCCCAGGGGGCGAGGGCGGCGTGCGCGGGGCGGCCGTGGAAGGCGACGTCCCAGGCGCCGATGGCCAGGGACGAGGCACCGACACTGTCCTCGGGGGCGGCGTGCGCCATCATCGCGACGGCGACGTCGTCGAAGACGCCGGACTCCAGGAGCAGGACCTTGCCGCCGATGTCCTCCTCGGCCGGGGTGCCGATCAGACGGACCGTGATCCCGAGCCGGTCGGCGACGGCGGCCAGGCCGAGGGCGGCGCCGACGGACGCGGCGCCGTTCACGTTGTGCCCGCAGGCGTGGCCCAGGCCCGGCAGGGCGTCGTACTCGGCGCAGAAGGCGACGACGAGGTCGCCGGTGCCGTACGTCGCCTGGAGCGCCGTGGGCAGTCCGGCCAGGGGCCGGACGACGGTGAAGCCGGCCGTGTCGAGGAGGGCGGCGACGCGGGCCGCCGACCGGTGTTCCTGGAGGGCCGGCTCGGCGTCGTCGTGCAGGCCGTGGCTGAGCTCCGTCAGCTGTCCGGCGTACGTGCGGACAGCGTGCAGGACGGCTTCGCGGAGGGTGTCGGGGGCGGGGGCGGTCATGCGGGGTCTCCGTCGACGGTGAGGGGTTCCAGTGGGGCGAGGGCCGGGGCGTGGCCGGCGCGGTAGGCGAGGGCGACGGCCGAGCCGAGCAGGGCGACGGCGGCGCAGGCGCCCCAGCTCCACAGGAACCCGTCGAGGGCGATGTGGGCGCCGAGCCGGTGCGCGGCGAACAGGGCGCCGATGACGGCCGCGCCGATCGCGGCGCCCAGGGAAAGCGCGAGTTCGTTGAGGCCGACGGCGAGGGCGGTCTGGTGGGCGGGCACGATCTCGGCCGACAAGGTGCGGGTGATGGACTCGAACAGTCCGGTGGCCAGGCCGACGAGGAGGGCGCAGGCCACGTACTGGGGCAGCGTGGCGTGGAAGAGGAGCATGCCGAGGAAGCCGAGGGCGATGAGCGCGCCGCCGGTGCCGAGCACGGCGCGGTCGCCGATCCGGCGGGCGAGGCGCGGCGTCGCGGTGGACCCGGCGAAGCCCGCGACGACCATGGCGAGTGAGACCGTGGCGATGGCCTGCGGGCCGAGGCCCATGCCGTAGCCGGTCTCGTCCGGGTCGGCGCCGAGGAACAGGGCGTTCGCGCCGAGGAAGCCGATCGTGCCGAAGGCGGCGCAGAAGGTGTGGGCGCTGACCACGGCGAGACGGCGCTCGCTCAGCATGCGGACGTTGACCAGCGGGTTCTCCGCGCGCCGTTCGACGGTCGTCCAGGCCGCGAGGACCAGGACGGCCGCGGCGCCGAGGACGAGCGTGCGGGGTGCGGTCCAGCCCCAGGTGCCGCCCTGGGCGAGGACGAGGACGAGGGCGGTCAGGCCGACGGTGAGGAGGCAGGCCGCGCCGTAGTGGAAGCGCCCGCCGCGGGGTCCTTCGCTGTCGGGCAGTGCGATGCCCGCGGCGACGGCGAGCACGGCGACGGGGACGGCGGTCCAGAGCCCGGCGACGGCGTGCTGTTCGCTGAGCGCTCCGGCGACGAGGCCGCCGACACCGATGGCGATGAGCAGGGCGCCGACAAGGAGCGACATGCCGGTGCGGCCGCGTTCGGGGGCGCGTGAGCGCAGGATCCCGGCGAGCAGCGGGAAGAAGCCGACGACGGCGCCCTGGAGCACCATGCCCACGGCCAGCGTCAGGGGCGTGGGCCGCAGCGCCATGAGAAGGGAGCCGAGCGCGACCATGGCGAGGGCGATCCGCAGCAGCCGGCGGTGACCGTGCAGGTCGCCGAGGCGGGACAGCAGCGGGGTGAGCACGGCGAACGCCGCCTGCGCCAGCAGGTACAGGTTGTTCTGGCCGACGCCGTCGATGCCGAGGCGGGCCCCGAGCTCGGGCAGCAGCGGGGTCAGGTAGCCCTGTACGACGCCGCTGAACACGACGACGACCGCCATCGCGGCGAGCATGCCGCGACCTGTGCCGACGCGGCTGCCCGCGCTCGTTCTTGGGATCACCGGGACTGAGTTCACAGTGCGCACCCCTTCTGGTGGCCGGAACCGAAAGTGCTGGCTACTGTGCTCGCCACGGCCGCAGCGGCCCGGAAACTCGATGGAATCGTGCACGAGGAGGACTGCGGATGCGAGAAACGGTCATCAGCGAGCTCGATCTCGCTCTGGTGAACGCGCTGCAGCTGCGGCCGCGGGCCGCCTGGGCCGAGCTCGCCGCGCCCCTCGGTGTCACCGCGGGCACGCTGGCCCGGCGCTGGGACCGGCTGTCCGCCGAAGGGCTCGCCTGGGTGTCGGCGTCGCCCGGCCGCGAGTTCTCACGGACCCGCTGCACCGCGTTCGTGCTGCTGCGCTGCCGGCCCGGGACCCGGCGGCGGCTGGCCAAGCGGCTGTGCGCCTTCGAGGAGGCGGCCACGATCGAGCTGACCGCACCGGGCAGCGCCGACCTGCTGCTCGACGTGCTCGCCCCCGACCTGCCGGCCCTCGGCCGTTTCCTCACCGAGGAGCTCGAGCCGCTGCCCGACCTCCTCTCCGTCGACTGCCTCTTCGCCACGTCCCTCTACGTCGAGGGCAGCCGCTGGCGTCTTCGCTCCTTGGACCCGGCCCAGCTCACCGCCCTCGGCACGGGCGGACCGGGCGGCCCGGAAGCGGCCCCCACCACCGAGCTGGACACGGTGGACCGTGCGCTGCTCCACGCCCTCGTGCGCGACGGGCGGATGGGTCTCTCCGCGCTCGCCGAGCACGCGGACAGCAGCCCCGCGACGGTACGGCGACGGCTGCGGCGGCTGACCGACTCGGGCGTGCTGACCTTCCGCTGCGACGTCGCCGACGCGCTCGCGGGACGGCCTGTGCCCGTCTCGCTCCTGGGCCGCGCGCCCGCCCGGGACACCGCCGCCGTGCACCGTACGCTCGCGGCGCTGCCCGAGTGCCGGCTGGTCGCCGCCGTCACCGGCTCCTCGAACATCTTCACCACGCTCTGGGTGCACGACCTGGGCGACATCCAGCGCCGCGAGACCGCGCTGTGCGCCCGTCTCCCCTCGCTGACGGTCACGGACCGCATCGTGGGTCTGCACACCGTGAAGCGCATGGGGCATCTGCTGACCGACGACGGCCGCCGCACGGGAGTCCGCCCGATCCGCCCCTGGTGAACTCCCGTCGGCCGGCGCCCACTTCTACCCTTCTCGCTCTTCCTCCGCGGGCGGTGCGGCGTCGGCGGCCCTGCGGCGCCACGCCCGCGCCTGCCGGTCGTACCCCTGGCGTTCCGAGAGCTCCGCCAGTCGCGTCATCGCCCCGACGTGCCCCGCCTCGGCGGCCTTCTCGTACCAGCCCTGCGCCGCGTACAGGTCGCCCCGCAGTTCCTCGGAACGGCCCAGCGCCACGTACGCGTTGACGTCCCCCTTCCGGGCGCGCCGGGTCAGCCAGCTCTCGAGCTCGGCCAGCAGCTCGGAACCGTCGAGCAGCGCGGTGAAGTGCCGGCCGCCCTCGTCGTCGCCCGCGAAGGCCGACCTGCGGTACCAGGACTTGGCCGCCTCCCTGTCCCCCTGCTCCATGGCGAGGGCCCCGAGGGTGTTCATCGCGGCGGTGGAGCCCCCGGCCGCCGCCCGCCGGGCCCATGTCTCGGCGTCGGCCGACTCGCCCCGCCGGTACAGCAGTTGCCCCAGGGCGTACGCGGCGTCGGCGAGTCCCGCCTCCGCGGCCCTGCGGAACCATGTCTCGGCCTCTTCCTCGTCGTCCCGCTCCTGGCACGCGGCCCCGAGAACGGCCATGGCCTGAGGGTTGCCCTCGTCGGCCGAACGCCGGTACCAGAGAAGGCCCTCGGCCTCCTCCCCGCGCGCCCGCATCAGGTACCCGACCATCTCCATCGCCCGCACATGGCCCGCTCCGGCCTCCGCCCGCAGCAGCGGCTCGGCCTCGGCGCTCCGCCCCCACTCGTGGAGCAGCACGCCGAGGGTGACGGCGGCGTCGGGGTGTTCCAGTTCGGCCGCGCGCCTCAGCCACCGCTCGCCGCCCGTCCGGTCGTCGTGCGTGCCGAGATGCAGGCCGTAGCGGAACGCCGCCACGGCGTCCCCGGCCTCCGCCGCCTCGCGAAGGCGCCGGACCGCCTCGCCCCGCGCCTCGTCGTTCGCGCTCCCCCGCACGGCCGTCCCCCTCCGGATCGTGTGCGGGGCCGGAGCCCCGCCCGCGGTTCACACCACCGGGGGAACAGACGCGGGAACCGTCGGGTCCGTTCCTGCGTGACCCCCTGTGTTGCCGACCGACCCTGGGGGACGGGATGAACGCTCGAACACTGGCTCCGACGCTGGTGAAGCTGGCCGTGACGACCTGCGTGGTCCTGGGCGCCGTGGCGTGCGGGCCGGGCGCCTCGAAGGACGATGCCGCGTCGAAGCCCTCGCGGGCCTCGTCGTCCGCGCGGACCGAGGCGCCTGCTGCCACGCCGTCGCCGTCCGCTCCGGCCGAGCAGCCGTCCTCCGCGAAGCCGTCGGCCGAACCGACCGGCGACCGGGGCGCGCCCAGGACGAAGGAGGCCGCGATCAAGCGGTACGAGGCGTTCCTCCACGCGGTGGGCCGGGAGGACATCGACACCGTCTGCGAGATCTCCGGGCCGGCCGCGAAGCAGGCGGAGGACGAGGGGTTCGGGCCCTGCACCTCGACGTTCCGCATCACGTTCCAGATGTTCTCGCCGGAGCAGAAGAAGGCCCTTCAGACCGCGACGGTCGACCCGCAGGGCGTGATGGTGCGCTCGGCGGACAACGTCGAGATCCCGACCTCCGCGGTCAAGGCCTCCGTCACCTTCACCGAGGAGCAGCTCGGCAGCAGCACCCTCGAGTACCTCAAGGACAACTGGTTCATCACCGACTGACCCGGAGCCCCGGCCTACGACACGGAGCTCCGGCGGGGGGCGATCCCCGCTTCCGGGCCGCGTCAGCGCGTGGTGTAGCCGCCGTTGGCGAAGATGGTCTGGCCGGTGACCCACCAGCCGTCGGTCGCCAGGAAGGTCACCAGCGGCACGATGTCCTCGATCTTCGTGAGGTCGCCGCCGAGCGCCTGCGACTTGTGGAAGGCGACCCGCTCAGGGGTCTCCTGACCGTAGAAGAACGGGGTGTCCATGGGGCCGGGCGCGACGTTGTTGACGGAGATGCCGCGCTCGGCGAACTCCTTGGCGGCGGCGCGGGTGAAGTGTTCGACGGGGGCCTTGGCGCCGGCGTACGTGGAGTAGCCGTCGGTGAAGGCCGCGAGCAGCGAGGTCACGACGGTGATGACCTTGCCGTTGTCGTCGAGGTGACGGCCGGCCTCGCGGATGAAGAAGTAGGCGGCCTTGGAGTTGACCGCGAACATGCGGTCGTACTCGTCCTCCGTGGTGTCGACGATGGGCTTGCGCAGCACCATGCCCGCGGTGTTGACGGCCACGTCGATGCCGCCGAAGTGGTCTTTGGCGACGGTGAAGAGCCGCTCCACCTCGTCGACCTTCGTGAGGTCGCCCTGGACGAGGAGCCCCTTGCCGCCCGCTTCCTCCACGGCTCGCAGGGTGTTCCTGGCGTCGGGCTCGGTGGCGTCCGAGTGGTAGTGGACGACGACGTTCGCCCCCTCGGCGGCGACCGTGGTGCTGAGCAGGCCGCCGAGGTTCTTGGCGCCCGCGCCGACGAGGACGGTCTTCCCGGACAGCGTGTGGTTCGAGGTCATCGCGGTGGTTCCTTCCGAAGCGATGCCGGGGGCATGGGGTGTCTGGATGCCCGGCTGGTTCCTGTGACACCAACATCGCCGGTGGGACGGCCCGGATTCTTGAACGATCCGGCGGTCCTGGAACAAACGGCTCACGAACCGGCGCCCCGGGCGGGCGGTCCGTGCGGCTCGGCTGCGGGCACGGTCCGCGCGGGCTCAGAATGGTGGGGTGAGCACGTCACTGATCAAACCGCATCTGGTGCGTCTGTCCGGCAGCGGCGAGGGGCTCGGGCACGCGGTGGTCGAGCGCGACAGGGAGCTCGGGGCGGGCCGGCATCCGGTGGCCCAGCCTCCGGTCGGTCCCGGTGCGCACATTCTGGCGGTGCACTCCGGGACGTCGACGAATCTCGCCTGGTCGGCGGACGGATTCGCGCGGCGTGAGCGCTTCCACCGGGGCCAGTCGCTGATCAATCCGGCGGGCTGGGCGTGCCGGCCGCGCTGGCAGGAGGACGTCGAGCTGATGCTCGTCGCGCTCGACCCGGTCTGGCTGGAGAAGCTCGCCGCCGAGGCCGGAGTGCCGGGTTCCCTGGAGATCACCCCCAGCTTCCGGCTGAGCGACCCGTTCCTGGCCATGATGGTGGAACGGCTCGTCCTGGAGTACGAGCAGCCGGGTCCGGCGGATCTCCTCTACGCGCAGTCGCTGGTGCAGGCGGTCGCCGCGCACGTCATCAAGGTGTCCGCCGTTCGGGGCGGTCCTGACCCGGGGCCGTCCGCCGCCCTGCCGCCGCGCCGCCTCGCACACGTCCTGGACTACGTCCACACCCATCTCGGCGAGCCGATCACACTGGACACGCTCGCCCGCCTCGCGGGCGTCAGCCCGTCCCACTTCGGCCGCGTCTTCCGGGCCTCGACCGGGCACTCCCCGCACCAGTACCTGATGCGCAAGCGGCTCGACCGGGCCCGCGCCGCGCTGATCGACACGGACACCCCCATCGCCGTCATCGCCGAGGCCTGCGGCTTCGCCGACCAGAGCCATCTGACCCGGACCATGCGCCGGCACCTCGGTCTCACCCCGCGAGCCCTGCGCGCCACGGCTCCGCGTGCGGGTGGTGCCGGCCCGGCCTAGCGTGGCCGCATGTGTACACGTGTGCTGTGGCAGGCGGACGGTCAGCCGGTCGTGGTCGGCCGGAACATGGACTGGAAACAGCGCCTGGACACCAACCTGTGGGTGCTGCCGCGCGGCGCGGAGCGGACCGGCACGGGCCCGGACGATCCGCGGCCGCTGCACTGGACCGCCCGCCACGGCAGCGTCGTGGCGACGGCGTACGACGCGGCCACCACCGACGGCGTCAACGAGGCCGGGCTCGCCGCGCACCTGCTGTGGCTGGCCGAGTCCGACTACGGCGACCGCGATCCCGCGCGCCCGGCGCTGAGCGTCTCGCTGTGGACGCAGTACTTCCTGGACCGCTTCGCCACCGTCTCCGAGGCGGTGTCCTCCCTGGTCGCCGAGCCGTTCCAGGTCCGGCCGCAGGGCGACTCCCGGTCCGGGACCTGGAGCACGGTGCACCTGGCTCTCGACGACGCGACGGGCGACTCGGCGATCATCGAGATCCTGGACGGTGAGCCGCGGATCCACCACGGCCGCACGTACACCGTGATGACCAACTCCCCGCCCTTCGACGAGCAGCTCGAACACCTCAACCAGTACGAGGGCTTCGGCGGCGCCCGGCCCCTGCCCGGCACGACCGAGGCGGCCGACCGCTTCGTGCGCGCCGCCTACTACCTGCGGCGGCTCCCCGCCGCCGAGACCCCGGCCCACGCCTACGCCGCCCTGCTCAGCGTGATGCGCAACGCCGCCCAGCCCTTCGGCACGCCCGACCCGGCCCGCCCCAACATCTCCATGACCATCTGGCGCACCCTCGCCGACCTCACCCACGGCGTGTACGCCTTCGAGTCCTCCTTCAGTCCCGACATCGTCTGGACCCGTCTCGACGCCGTCGACTTCACCCGTGCCGCACGGCTCGACCTGAGCGCCGACGGACTCGTCGGAGACGTCACCGCCCGCTACGAGCCCCGCGAGCCGTTCCGGTTCTCCCTGGCCTGAGCCGAGGACCGGACCTCACGCATCTTGGCACGTTGTGCCATGCAGGCATATGTTGACACGCAGGGGTCGTCATGGGCGAGAAGCCTCCGGCGGCCGCACCACGCCGTGAAGGAGCGATCGTCGACATGTCTCGTACGCATCTGGTGACCGGAGCCGCCTCCGGTATAGGCAAGGCCACGGTGGAGCGGCTGCGCGCCGCCGGGCACCGGGTCATCGGGGCCGACCTCAAGGGCGCCGACATCTGCGCCGACCTCGCGACAGCGGAGGGTCGCGCCGAACTGGTCGAGCGGACTGCCGAGTTGACGGGCGGTCGGCTCGACGCCGTGATCGCGTGTGCCGGCCTGTCCCAGTTCTCCCCGCTCACCGTGCGCGTGAACTGCTTCGGCGCGTTCGCGACGCTGACCGGGCTGCGCCCGCTGCTCGCGGCCGGCACCGACCCGCGCGCGGTCGTGATCTCCTCGGTCGCCTCCGTGCACCCCGCCGACCAGGCGATCGTCGACGCGGTGCTCTCCGGTGACGAGGACGCCGCGGTCGCCGCCGCCCAGGCCGCCGCCGACCGCGGCGAGGGCCACGTCATCTACGGTTCCAGCAAGCAGGCCGTCGCCCGCTGGCTGCGCCGCACGGCGGTCGGCGAGGAGTGGGCGGGCGCGGGCATCCCGCTCAACGCCATCGCGCCCGGCACCATCGTGACGCCCATGACCCAGCCGATGCTGGACGACCCCGAGATGCGCAAGGTCGTCGACGCGAGCGTGCCGATGCCGCTGCACGGACACGCCACGCCCGAGCAGGTCGCGCCGCTCCTGGAGTGGCTGACCTCTCCGGTCAACACCCACGTGACGGGCCAGGTCGTCTTCATCGACGGCGGCGCCGACGCGGTGCTGCGCGGGGACGGTGCCTGGTGACCTCTTCCCGGCACACCCTGACGCGTTCCGTCGTGCTCCCGGCCGCGCCCGCCGACGTCTGGTCGGCGATCGGCGACTTCCACGGGCTCGGCGACTGGCACCCGTACGTGCCCCCGTCCACGACCGACGCCGAGGACGACGGCATCCGGGTCTTCACGGTCGAGGGCAAGGTCGTGGCCCGGGAGAAACTCCTCGCGCCGGTCCTCGGCGCCGAGGACCACGCGGCGTACACGTACACGGTCCTCGACCCGATGCTGCCGATCGCGGACTACGTCGCCACGCTCGCGGTCCGGCCCCACGCAGAGGGCTCCGAGGTGGTGTGGTCGGCGCGCTACGAGTCCACCGAGGAGGCGGCCGCTCAAGTGGAGGCCGTCTTCGGTGACGGCACGTACGGCACCGGACTGGCGGCCCTCCAGGCCAAGTTCGGCTGACGGGCGCGGGCAGACCGGGCAGGGGGTGGTGGGGGCCGGGGGGGGCGGGGGGCACCCCCCGGCGCGGGGTAGGCCCCCCCCGTCCACGGCTACCGCCCCGGCGGGAGCGGAGCGGGGACCGGCTGGAAGGTGGAGCCGTACATCGGCAGGTGGATGTCCTCACCGTGGCGGGCGAGTTGGGCCCAGGGGCGGTTCAGGCCCGCCGAGCCGTGGGCGCGGACCCGGGTCACGGCGTCCAGGTCGAGGACGTCGACGAGGACCTCCTCGCCGGGGCCGGCCTGCTGGCGGACGATGCCTTCGGGGTCGACGATCGTGCTCGCGCCGACGCCGGCGGGGTCGGCGGCGTTCAGGTTCACGACGTAGACCTGGTTGGTCCAGGCGTTGGCGCGGGCGCAGACGAGTTCCATCTCGCGGTCGCGGGTGGTGGTCAGGGTGGGCTGGATGATGACCTCGGCGCCGAGCCAGGCCAGTTGCCGTGCGGTCTCGGGGAAGGATCCGTCGTAGCAGATGGCGAGCCCGGCGCGGCCGATGCCGGGCAGGTCGAAGACGACGAACTCGCCGCCGGGGGTGGTCTGTTCGTAGGGCTGCCAGGGGAAGACCTTGCGGTAGCGGGCGGCGATCTCGCCCTCCGGTGAGATCGCGAGGGCCGTGTTGTACGGATCGCCGCCGGGGTTGTGCTCGTAGACGGTGCCGGGGACCAGCCACAGGCCGGTCTCGCGGGCCAGGGCGCAGATCCGGTCGGTGAGCGGGCCCGGGACGGTGACGGCGTTCCGCCGCGCCCAGTCGGGGCGGGCCTGCAGCAGGGGCGCCTCTGCGGCGAGGAACAGTTCCGGCACAACCACGAGTTGGACGTGCGGGAACGTGTCGCGCACGGCCCGCACGCGGTCGCTGAATCGCTCCCAGGTGGCCTCCAGGTCGTACGGGACGGGTGTGGTCTGGACTGCTGCGATCGTGAGGGTGCGCATGGTGCTCAGGGTTCTCTTCTTTCGGTTGCCGTGCCCGCGGTTCGGGACCGGCCGGGTCAGTTGTCCGTGACGGAGACGCGGGTCACGGCGGTGCGGCCGCCGCGGAAGAAGCCGGCGTGGCGGGGGCGGACGACGCAGACCATCACGACGGCGCCCAGGACGATCGAGCCGACTCCCAGGAGGAACACGCCGCCGATGCCGCCGAGTCGGGTGGATCCGTAGGCGGGGTCGGCCATGTCGTAGGCGCTGCGGGCGAAGGCCGCGAGCATCATCAGGCCGCCGAGCGCCGGGAAGACGCCCTTGAGGAGCGCGTCGCGTACCGAGCGGGTGAGGTCGCGGCGGAAGTGCCAGGCGCAGGCGAGGCCGGTGACGCCGTAGTAGAAGGCGATGAGCAGGCCGATCGAGAGGACGGCGTCGGCGAGGAAGTCGGCGGACAGCAGGGTGAGCAGGACGAGGAATCCGGCCGCCACGACGCCGAAGAAGACCGTGCCGAAGGCGGGCGTGCGGTGGCGCGGGTGGATGCGGGCGAACGCGGCGGGGAGGGCGCCGTGCGCGCTCATCGACAGCATCGTGCGCGGGGTGGAGGTGGAGCAGGTCAGCAGTGCGCCGATGGCGGAGACGGCGATCGCTAGCGTCACCAGCTTGGCGAACGCGTCGCCGAGGACGGCGGGCGCCAGGCCGGTGAGCACGTCGGCCGCCGTGTCCGGGTCGGCGAGGCGGCGGCCGGCACTGGCCGTGCCGGCGAAGGAGACGGTGGCGAAGGCCGTGAACAGGTAGGTGACCAGCAGGACGAGCGTGGACACGAGAGCGGCCCGGCCCGGGGTGCGCGCGCTGTCGACGGACTCCTCATTGAACGTGATCAGCGCGTCCCAGCCCCAGTAGATGAACAGGCAGAGCAGTACGGCCTCGGCGAACGGGCCGAATCCGCCGACGGCGAAGGGGTTCAGCCACGCGAGCGAGACGCCGGCCGCGCCTTCGTGGGTCAGGGCCGCGGCGCCGAAGGCGAACAGGGCGAGCAGTTGCAGGCCGAGCATCACGTACTGGACGTGGGCGGCGAGCTGCACCCCACGGTGGGCGACCGCGGTGCTCAGGGCGATCAGTACGACGGCCACGGCGGTGACGGCGGTGGTGCTGTCGGAGGCTCCGACGAGGCCGAGGAGGGCCGATGCGCCGACCTCGGCGAGCGCGGTCATCGCGACGACGGTCGCGAACAGGACGGTCCAGCCGCCCGCGATCCAGCCGACGGCCGGGCCGAACACACGGGTGTTCCACACGAACGTCGTCCCGCAGTCCGGCATCTCCCGGTTGAGCTCCCGGAAGGCGAAGGCCGTCAGGAGGATCGGGACGAAACCGAGGAGCAGGGCGGCCGGTGCCAGGTCGCCGATCACGAGGGTCACCAGGCCGAGCGTCACCGCGATGCTGTACGCGGGCGCGACCGAGGCGAGGCCGAGCGCGACGGTGGCGAGCAGGCCGACCGAGCCGTCACGCAGCCCCTTCGAGGGTGGGGATTGGACAGTCATGACGGCCTCCGGCAGGGCGTTTCGGGCAGGGCGGGGGAAGCGGGCGGGGTCTCTCGGATCAGAGCCCGCATTCACTAAACGCAGATTTAATGAAACGCTGATGTGGCCGTCAACACCACGGCAGGTATCTTTTGCGCATGCTTCAGCGAAAGCGGTGCTGGAGTGAGGGACGAGCGAGGGAGCCGGGAGCCGGTGGCACGACGCAAGGACCAGGACGGACGGCGGGCCCAGCTGGGCGAGGCCGCCGCGCACGCTCTGCTCAGCCGTGGCCTCGAAGGCGTGCGGCTGCGGGACGTGGCGGAGGCGGCGGGTGTCACGCCGGCCGCGGTCCTGTACTACTACGACGACCTCGACGCGCTGATGTACGAGACGTTCCAGCAGGCCATCGAGCGGTTCTGCCGCGACCGCGAGGAGGCGGCCGAGAGGCACGAGGACGCCCGTGAACGGCTGCGCACGTGCATCGCCTCCGGGGTCGCGGACGGGCCGGACGACCGGCTCCCCCGGCTGCTGTTCGAGTACTGGCCGCGCACGCTGCGGGACCCCAAGGCGGCCGCGCTCGACAGCGCGCTGAGCGAACGTCAGGTGGCCGTGTACCAGGCGGTGCTCGTCCTCGGCGCCGCCCAGGGTCACTTCACGCTCACCGACCCGCCGCGCCTGGTCGCCGCGAACCTGCTGGCCATGGAGGACGGCTATCAGATGGACGTCCTCTCGGGCCGCCGCACCCACGCGGAGGTCGTCCAGGCGCTGTACGCCTACGCCCGAGCCACCACCGGCTGCGCTCTCGACGGCTGATCACGGGATGTGCGTGCGGCCCGGGCCCCTGGGCGGGGTCCGGGCCGGTTCGCGGGGCGTGGATCGAAGGTCACGCGCCGGTGGTGGCGAGGGCGGTGCGCGGCGTCGTGTCGCGGGCGTCGTCCAGGGTCGGGTAGTCGGTGTAGCCGTCGGGGCCGCCCGTGTACATCAGGCCGTGGTCGCGGACCTGGTTGACGGGGGCGCCGGTGCGCAGGCGGTGGACGAGGTCCGGGTTGGCGAGGAAGGGGCGGCCGAGGGCGATCAGGTCGGCGCCCGCGGCGAGGAGCCGTTCACCGGCGGCCTTTCCGCCGTCCTCGGGGAGGGGGCCGCCCCAGCCGAGGACCGGGTTGGCGACGAGGGTGCCGGGCCAGGCGGCGCGGAGCTCGTGGAACAGGGGCTGGTCCGGGTCCGCGAAGACGATGTGCAGGTAGGCCGGGGCGATCTCGGCGAGGGCGGCCACGAGTTCCGGGTAGATGGCCTCGGTGTCGCCCTCGGCCATGGCGTTCGCGGTGACGCCGGGCGCGATGCGGACCCCGACCCGCTCGGCGCCGATCGCGTCGGCGACGGCGCGGACGACCTCCACGGTGAACCGGACGCGGTGGGCGACGGGGCCGCCGTACGCGTCGGTGCGCCGGTTGGTGTCCTGGCCGAGGAACTGGTGGAGCAGGTAGCCGTTCGCGGCGTGCACCTCCACTCCGGCGAATCCGGCGTCGACCGCGCGGCGCGCGGCGTTCGCGAAGTCCGCGACGGTGGCGTGGATCTCGTCGACCGTCATCTCGCGCGGCACGACCGGGGGACGCGAGCCGGACGGGGTGTGCATCGGGTCGGGGAACGGGACCGGGGAGGGTGCCACGGGGTGGTGGCCGCTGGTCTCCGGGTGTCCGATCCGGCCGCCGTGCTGCAACTGCAGGAACATCCTTCCCCCGGCCTCGCGCACCGCGCCGGTGACCGCCCGCCAGCCCTGGACGTGCCGGTCGTCGTAGAGGGCCGGGATGTCGGGGTAGGTCGCGCCGACCGCGTTCGGGGTGGTGGCCTCGGCGATGATCAGTCCGGCGCCGGCCCGCTGGGCGTAGTACTCGCTCATGATCGGGGTGGGTGTGCCGTCGGCGGCGGCCCGGTTGCGGGTCATGGGGGCCATCACGAGGCGGTTGGGCAGGTCGAGGGTGCCGACACGGGTGGCTTCGAAGAGGGTGCGCGTGGTCATGGTGGTGCCCTTCGGGTGACGTGTACCAGGTGGAAGTGACCGGGTGGGGGCGGGAGTTCAGGCGGTGCGGTTCTCGGTCGACGGGAATCCGTGGGCCCTCGCGGCCAGGACGATCGCGAGGACGGGGACGAGCAGGGCGAGCGCGCTCCAGGCGAAGGACCGCGCGCCGAAGAGGTCGAGGAGCAGGCCGCCGAGCAGCCCGCCGGCGGCCATCGCCGCGTTCCAGAGCGTGACCAGCGCGGCCTGCGCGGCATCGGCGGCGTCCCCCGCCGCGTCGCCCGCTGCGGTCTGAAGCAGGGTCGGCACGCCGCCCCAGCCGAGTCCCCACAGCGCGGCGGCGGCGTAGACGACCGGGGTGCTGTCGGTGCCGAGTGCGAGGGCTGTGGCGGCGGCCGCGACGAGGAGCGTGCTGAGAACGGTGAGGGTCCGCAGCCCGCGGTGGATGAGCGCGCCCACGAGCCAGATGGAGAGGAGCGAGGCGGCGCCGAAGACGAGCAGCACGGTGTCGGTGGCGTCGGCGAGGCCGAGTGCGCCGACGAGGGTGGCGACGTACGTGTAGAGGATCGTGTGCGCCAGGACGAACACGAGGGTGACGGTCAGCACCGGCAGCACCCCGGGCACGCGCAGCGCGGCCCTCATGGGTGTGCCCGCGGAGCGCTCCCGGCCCGGCTGGTCCGGGACGAGGGCGGCGATCCAGCCGAGCAGCAGCAGGGTCAGTCCGGTCATGACGAGGAACGCGGTCTGCCAGTTCACGACCTGCCCGAGGAAGGTCCCGGCGGGGACGCCGAGCGACAGCGCGACGGGGATGCCGGCCATGGCCACGGCGACGGCCCGTCCCTCCAGGTGCGGCGGCGCCAGATGCCGGGCGTATCCGGCGAGCAGCGCCCAGGCGAGTCCGGCGGCGACGCCGGCGACGAACCGGGCCGACATCGTCAGCGCGTACGCGGACGACAGGGCGGTGACCGTGTTGGCCGCGGCGAACCCGGCCATCGAGGCGAGCAGCAGGCGTTTGCGCGACCAGCGGGCGGTGGCGGCGGCGAGCGGGATGGCGGTGAGCGCGGTGCCGACGGCGTAGACGGTCACGGTCTGGCCCGCCGCCGATTCGCCGACGCCCAGGTCGGTGCTCATCGCGGGCAGGAGTCCGGCGGGGAGCGTCTCGGTGAGGCTGGTGACGAAGACGGCGGTGGCGAGGGCGAGCAGTGCGGGCAGCGGCAGTCGTCCGGTGCCGGGGGACGGCGGGGCGGACCGGTGGGCCGCTTCGGGAGCTCCGGCGGATGCGGCGGTTTCAGGGGATCTTGCGGATGCGGTGGATTCAGTGGATTCAGTGGATTCGGTGGATTCGGTGGAAGGCATGGCCAGGCGTCCAGTTCTGCTCATGAGTCAGGGTCCGGCGGATGCGGAGAAGGCGGGGCGGGGGGTGGGCCCGAGCTCAGTGCTCGGGCTCCGTACACCCGCGCCGCCGGCTGTCGGCGCAGCCGAGTCCGCCGTCGACGCTGAGCACGCTCCCGGTGGTGAAGGTGGCGTCGGCGGCCAGGAAGAGCGCGGCCCGGGCCACGTCGTCGACGGACCCGCGCCGGCCGAGGGGCGGCGGCGCCGTGGCCGGCCGGGGCGCCGGGGTGTCGTCGTGTGCGGCCGTGTCGATGGCGCCGGGCGAGACGGTGTTGACGCGGACGCCGCGCGGGGCGAGTTCGACGGCGAGCGCCCGGGCGAAGGCGCGGGCCGCCGCGGCGGTGGTGGCGTGCGCTCCCGCGTCCGGCATCCCGGGCAGGCAGCGGTCCACCGAAGTCGTGGTGAGGACGACGGAGCCGTCGTCGGTGACGAGCGGGGCCAGGGCACGGACGGCGACGGCGTAGGGGCCCGGGCCGGTGGTGCCGGGTTCCGGTTCGGCGTCGACGAACAGCATGTCGATCGCGCCGAAGGAGTGCGCTGCGGCGGCCTGCGTGAGCGCCCCGGCCGACATCGCGCACAGGGTGAGGGTCGCGGCGCGCCCCAACTGCTCTGCGGCGTCCGGGACTTCGTGCCGCCGCCCCTGGATCAGGAGCACGTGGGCGCCGCCCTCGACTAGGCGCTTGGCGATCGCGAGCCCGACCCTCGTGGTGCCGCCGACGACGATCGCCTTCCGGCCTGTGTGCTTCGGCATGCTGGTCCGCTCCTCTCGCGCTGCTCCGTGGTGCCGTCCTTTCCGGCAGGAACGACTCTGGCCGAGGGCGCTTCGGGTCGGCTGATGATCCGCTGACGGTGCCGCACGGCACGCTGTGTAGCGTGCCGGTATGCGTTACGGGGTGTTGGGTCCACTGGTGGTGCGGGACGCCGCGGGCGAACCGGTGAGGGTTCCGGAGGCGAAGGTCCGTGCGCTGCTGGCCGCGCTCCTCGTCCGGGAGGGGCGGGTGGCCTCGGCGGACCGGCTGGTCGACGACCTGTGGGGCGACGAGCCGCCCGGCCGTCCCGCCAACGCCCTTCAGGCGAAGGTGTCTCAGCTGCGCCGGGCCATCGGCCGGGACCGCGTGGTGCGTCAGGGCGCGGGCTACCGGCTGGAACTCGTCGCGGCCGACGGCGGGGCGGAGACCGCCGAGGTGGACGCCACGCGCTTCCTGGCCCTGGTCTCCGAGGCGCGCGCCGTCACCGATCCCGGCGAGCGGGCCGCCCGGCTGGAGGCCGCGCTGGAGCTGTGGCGCGGGCCCGCGTACGCGGACTTCGCCGACGAGGAGTTCGCCCGGGCCGCGGCCCAGCGGCTCGACGAGCAGCGCGTCGCGGTGCTGGAGGAGCACGCCGAGGCACGTCTGGAGTCGGGCGACGACCCGCTGCTCGCGGGCGAGTTGGCCTCACTCGTGGCCCGGCATCCCCTGCGGGAACGGCTCCGGGCCGTGCAGATGCGGGCGCTGTACCGGGCGGGGCGGCAGAGCGAGGCGCTCGCCTCGTACGCCGAGCTGCGCGACCGGCTCGCGGAGGAACTCGGGCTCGACCCGAGCCCTGCCCTCGCCGCGTTGCACGAGGCGATCCTTCGGCAGGACCGGTCGCTGGAGGGCACCGGGCGGTCGCCGGAAGGCGCCCTGACATCGGACGCCGGCGCCACACCTCGGCAGGACGCTCACGCGCCCCGGAGCGACCGGCCGCCCTCCCACCCCGCCGTCCCCGGCAATCTCCCCCAGGACCTCACCCCTCTGATCGGACGCGACACCACGCTCGCCCATGTCGCCCAACTGATGGGCGAGGCCCGCCTGGTGACGCTGACCGGACCGGGCGGTGTCGGCAAGACCCGGCTCGCGATCGCCGCCGCACGGCGCTGGACGGACACCGCGTCAGCGCACCGGCCCGAAGGCACGTGGATCGTCGAACTCGCCGGTCGGCACGGCGATGCCACCGAGCTGGCGGCCGAGGTCGCCGCCGTCCTCGGGATCCGCGACGACTCCCCCACCGGCGCCCCGCGCCTCGGTGCCCGGTCCGCCCCCGCCGAACGCCTCGTCCAGGCCCTGCGCGAACGCCACGTCCTCCTCGTCCTGGACAACTGCGAGCATGTCGTGGACGCCGCGGCGGAGTTGACCGCGCTGCTGCTGCGCTCGGCGCCGCACCTGCGCGTTCTGGCGACGAGTCAGGAGCCGCTCGCGGTGGACGGCGAGGCCGTCGTGCTGGTCGAGCCGCTCGAACCGGCCGACGCGCGGGCGCTGTTCATGGCACGGGCGTCGGCCGCCGCCCCCGGGTTCGGGCCCTTTGGGGGCGACGACGACCTGGCGGCGGTGGCGGAGGTGTGCGCGCGGCTGGACGGGATGCCCCTCGCCCTCGAACTGGCCGCGCCGCGGGTGCGCGCGCTCGGTGTGCGCGGCCTCGCGGACCGGCTCGGCGACCGGTTCGGACTGCTGACGTCCGGCCGCCGGGACGCGCCCGCCCGCCAGCGCACCCTGCGTGCCGTGATCGACTGGAGCTGGGAACTGCTCGGCGCGCCGGAGCGCATCGTGCTGCGCCGGCTGGCCGTGCACCGCGACGGCTGCACCCTCGACGGGGCCGAGGCGGTGTGCGCGGGCGGCGGGGTGGAAGCGTCCGACGTCCTGGACCTGTTGACGCGGCTGGTCGAGCGGTCTCTGGTCACAGTCGTCGTGGGGCCCACGGGTGTGCGCTACCGGCTCCTGGAGACGGTGGCCGCGTACGCCGCCGACCGGCTGGAGGAGATGGCCGACGCGGCCGGGACCCGGGACCGGCATCTGCGGTACCACCTGGCTCTCGCCGAGGACGCGGACGGGCGGTTGCGCGGCGCGGACCAGCGGCGGTGGCTGGCCGTGCTGGACGCCGAGTCGGCCAACCTGCGCGCCGCCCTGGACGAGGCGTTCGCCCGGCCCGAGGCAGCCGTCGCGACCCGGCTCACCGCCTCCCTGTGCTGGTGGTGGCTGCTGCGCGGCCGCCTCACCGAGGCCGTGCGCCGCCTCGAAGCCGCCCGCAAGGCAGACCCGGAAGACGGTGAACTCGCCCTACTGCACTACGCGTTCGCCCGCATGACCGGCGCGCCTGCCCCGTCGGTCGAGGGCGCCGCCGAGGGCGTGCCGGACCCGGTGCGCCGCGGCCGGGCGCTGTGGCTGTGCGCGTACGGGGAGTTCAGTGCGAACGACATGGCCGCGAGCGCGGAGTCGAACGACGCGGCGGTGGCGCTGTTCGAGGCACACGGCGACACGTGGGGTGTCGCCGCGGGACTGGCTCTGCGCGCGATGCACGGCCTGTTCACCGGCGACCTGGCCGCGCTCGACCGGGACGGCGCGCTCGCCGCCGCCGCGTTCCGTGAACTGGGCGACCGCTGGGGCGAGGTGCAGACCGTCGCACCTCTGGCGGCGCACGCGCAGATCATGGGTGACTACGCCGCGGCCGAGCACCGCCAGCGCCAGGGTCTGAATCTCGCCGAGGAGCTCGGGCTGCACGCCGAGGTGGCCGCACGGCTGTCGGGCCTGGGCCGCCTGGCCCTGCTCGCCGGTGACTGGCCGCGCGCCGCCGAACTCCACGAGCGCGCGCGGGAGTTGACCGTCGCCCAGGGCTACCGGTTCGGTCAGGCGGCGGCCGAGACCGGTCTCGCGCTGGGCGCACGCCGCTCGGGCGCCCTCGACGAGGCCGAGGCACGGCTGTTCAGCATGCTGGAGCGGTTCGCGTCACCGGCCGGCGACCACCTGCGCCACGCCGAGCTCGGCTTCGTCGCCGAGTTGCGCGGCGACCGCGACCTCGCCCTCACCCGCCATCTGAGGGGCCTGGAGCACGCCTTCGGCCTGGCCGAGCCGCGCGCCTTCGCCCTGTCGCTGGAGGGCCTGGCGGGGGCGGAGTCCCTGGCGGCCGGCCCGGAGGGTCAGGCCCGTGCCGCACTGCTGCTGGGTGCCGCCGACGCGGCTCGGCGCAGTGTGGGTGCCCCGCTGCCGGAGGCGGAGCGCCGCGACGTCGACCGGATCACCGCTCGGGTCCTGTCCGCGCTGGGCGAGAAGGCGTTCCGTGCGGCGTTCGAGCGCGGCACGGACATGACGCCGCAGGAGGCCGCCGAGCTCGGCCGTACGCCGACGGCGGGCTGACCGCTCCTCCGGGAACGCGAGGCGCCACCTCTTCCGCAAAATGTGACCGGCATCACTCTGTACTCACTGTCGCACGCAGGTCATCATATGACCTGCTGATGGACGGACAGTGGCTGCGCAGCGGCAGGAACAGAGGCAGGTACCCCGCATGAACGACCAGGAACACCCGGCACCGACCGCGCCGACGGCGTCGTCGACCCGCGTCGGCGTCATCGGCCTCGGCGCCATGGGCCTCGGCATGGCCCGCACCCTGCGCGCGGCCGGATTCTCCGTCGGGGTCCACGACCTGCGCGCCGACGTGGCCGCGGAGTTCGCCCGCGCCGGCGGCACCGCGTACGCCTGCTCCGGCGATCTGGCGGCCGAGGTGGACGTCCTGGTCGGTGTCGTCGTCAACGCGGCGCAGGTCGAGGCGGTGCTGTTCGGTGACGGCGAGGGCACGGGCGGCGCCGCGGAGCGGCTGCGGCCCGGTTCCGTGTACGTCATGTGCTCCACCGTCGACCCGGCCTTCTCCGCCGCGCTCGAGAAGCGGCTGGCCGCGTCCGGGATCCGCTACCTGGACGCCCCGATCTCGGGCGGCGCCGCGCGGGCCGCGTCCGGTGAGCTGACGATGATGACGTCCGGCGGCCCGGAGGCGTACGCGCTCGCCGGTCCGGTGCTCGACGCGATGAGCGCCACGGTCTACCGGCTCGGCGACTCGGCCGGGCTCGGCTCCAAGGTGAAGATCGTGAACCAGCTGCTCGCGGGCGTGCACATCGCCGCCGCGGCGGAGGCCATGGCGTTCGGCATCCGGTCCGGGGTGCCGGCCGAGGCGCTGTACGAGGTGATCACGCACAGCGCGGGCAACTCGTGGATGTTCGAGAACCGGATGGCCCATGTGCTGGCCGGGGACTACACGCCGCTGTCCGCCGTCGACATCTTCGTCAAGGACCTCGGGCTCGTCCTGGACGCGGCGCGGCCCGAGACGTTCCCGCTGCCGCTGTCGGCCACTGCCCACCAGATGTTCCTGCAGGCGTCCGCGTCCGGTCTGGGCGGCGAGGACGACAGTGCCGTCATCAAGATCTTCCCCGGCGTCGAACTGCCCGCTGCGAAGACCGCACCGCAGGAGGAGAACTGACATGGCCCTGCGCCTCGGATGCATCGCCGACGACTTCACCGGCGCGACCGATCTCGCCAACAACCTGGTGCGCGCTGGCCTGCGCGTGGTCCAGCTGATCGACGTACCGCAGGACGGAACGAGCGTGCCGCGGGACGCGGACGCGGTCGTCATCGCGCTCAAGTCGCGGACGGTCCCGGCGGCCGAGGCCGTCGACGCCTCGCTGCGCGCCCTGGAGTGGCTGCGCTCGGCGGGCGCCGGGCAGATCTACTTCAAGTACTGCTCGACGTTCGACTCGACGCCGGCCGGGAACATCGGCCCGGTCACCGAAGCCCTGATGGACGCGCTCGGGACGGACTTCACCGTGGCGACGCCCGCGTTCCCCGACAACGGCCGCACCGTCTTCAAGGGCCATCTTTTCGTCGGTGACGTCCTGCTCGGCGACAGCGGCATGCGCCACCATCCGCTCACCCCGATGACCGACTCCAACCTGGTGTCCGTGCTGGGGGCGCAGATGCGGCGCCCCGTCGGACTCGTCGACCACACGGTCGTCGCCGCCGGACCCGACGCGATCGCCGCCCGGATCGACGCGCTGCGCAAGGACGGAGTCGGGGCCGCGATCGTCGACGCGGTCTCGAACGAGGACCTGCTGCGTCTGGGCGCCGCCGTCGCGAACCTGCCCTTGGTGACCGCGGGTTCGGGGCTGGCGATCGGCCTGCCGGCGAACTGGGGTGTCGCGCCCTCGCCGGACGCGGCGCGGCTGCCGGCGGCGTCCGGGCACGCGGCGGTCGTCGCCGGTTCGGTGTCCGCCGCCACGAACGGGCAGGTGCGGGCGTTCCTGGCCACGGGCCGCCCCGCGTTCAGCGTGGATCCGCTGCGGATCGCGGCGGGCGAGGACGTCGCCGCCGAGGCCCTCGCCTTCGCCGAGCGGCAGCTGCCCGAAGGGCCCGTCCTCGTGTACTCGACCGGGTCGCCCGACGCCGTACGGGCCGTGCAGGCCGAGCTCGGCGCGGCCGACGCGGGAGCGCTGGTCGAGCGCACGCTCGCGCGCGTCGCCCAGGGGCTGGTCGAGCGCGGCGTGGGGCGGGGGGGCGGCGCCCGGGGCGCGTCCCCGCGCGGCGGGGGTCTGTCGCCCCCCCGCGCAGGGCAGCGCGCCGGGGGGGGCCCGAGCCCGGGCGGGGGCGGGCCCCCGCGTGCGCGTTGCTCGCGCCCACGCGCGCGCGCGCCGCCCGGGGGTTGGTCTAGGGCGGGGTCCGCCGGCTCGTCGTCGCCGGCGGCGAGACCTCGGGCGCGGTCGTGCAGGCCCTCGGCCTGACCGGGCTGCGCATCGGGCCGCAGATCGACCCGGGCGTGCCCTGGTGCGCGGCGCCGCTCCCGTACGGCGCCGGCACCCTGCACATCGCCCTCAAGTCGGGGAACTTCGGCGGGCCGGACTTCTTCACCTCGGCGTTCACCCTGCTCGACGAGGTGGCCGCATGACACTCCCGCCGGAGCAGGACCCCGCGACCGAGGCCGCGCGCGCCGAGATCGTCCGCGTCGGCGGCAGCCTGTTCGCCCGCGGCTACGTACACGCCAGCGCGGGCAACATCAGCGCCCGGCTCGACGACGGGCGCGGCCACCTGATCACACCGACCGACGCGGCGCTCGGCTTCCTCGACGCCGACCGGCTCGCCCTCGTCGACGCCGACGGACGGCAGCTCGCGGGCGACCGGGCCAGCAAGACGCTCACCCTCCACCGCCGGATCTACGCCGCCGACCCCACGGCCCGCTTCGTCCTGCACACCCACTCCACGCACCTGGTCGCGCTCACTTTGGCCGGTGTGTGGCGGCCGGACGACGTCCTTCCGCCGATCACCCCGTACTACGTCATGAAGGTGGGGCACGTCCCGCTCGTCCCCTACCACCGGCCCGGAGATCCGCGCGTCGCCGACCTGGTGACCGAGCGGATCGCCGCCCGCGCCGCCGAGGGCACCCCCATCAGGGCCGTGCTGCTCGACCGTCTCGGCCCCGTCGTCTGGGGCCCGGACGCCGCTTCCGCGCTCGCCGTCCTCGAAGAACTCGAGGAGACGGCCCGGCTCTGGCTCACCACCCCCCGCACGCCCGAGCCGCTCCCCGACCACGCCGTCGCCGAACTGAGAGAGGCCTTCGGCGCCGCCTGGTGACCTTCCCGCCCGGCCCGTCCCCCGGCCGGCCGTCCCCGTCCGCTCGTTCCCACCGAGCCGCACAAGGAAGTGCTCCTCATGCCCACGACCGTGCCCACGGAGACCACCCCCGAACTGGCGCGTGAGAACGCCGTGTTCCGCAAAGTGGTCCGCCGCATCGTCCCCTTCCTGATGCTGTGTTACGTCGTCTCCTACCTGGACCGCGTCAACGTCGGTTTCGCCAAGCTGCAGATGTCCGCGGACCTCGGCTTCAGCGAGGCGGCCTACGGCCTCGGCGCCGGCCTGTTCTTCATCGGCTACTTCCTCTTCGAGGTGCCCTCGAACCTGCTGCTGCAGCGCGTGGGCGCCCGCACCTGGATCGCCCGCATCATGATCAGCTGGGGCGTGGTGTCCGCGGCGTTCGTGTTCGTCTCCAACGAGGCGACGTTCTACGTGCTCCGCTTCCTGCTCGGCGCCGCCGAGGCCGGCTTCTACCCCGGCGTCATCCTGTACTGCACGTACTGGTTCCCCTCCCAGCGCCGGGCCCGCGTGATCGCTCTGTTCATGTCCGCGATCCCCGTGGCCGGCATCTTCGGCAACCCGCTCTCCGGCTGGATCATGGACGTGTTCCACGGTCTGGGCGGCTGGGACGGCTGGCAGTGGCTGTTCCTCGTGGAGGCCGTCCCCGCCGTGCTCATCGGTGTCGTCACCCTGTACTGGCTCGACAACGGCGTACGGGACGCCAAGTGGCTCACCGACGAGGAGAAGGACGTCGTCGAGCGCGCCGTCGCCGCCGACGCCGAGCGGCACAGCGTCCACGGCCGTGCCCTCGACGCCTTCCGCGACGGCAAGGTGTGGCTGATGTGCCTCATCTACTTCTGCTTCGTGATGGGCCAGTACGCGCTGACGTTCTGGATGCCCACGTTCGTCGAGTCCACCGGCATCGAGGGCGCCCTCGCGATCGGTGTGCTCAGCGCCGTCCCGTACGTGGCCGCGCTCGTCGCCATGAACTTGTTCGGTCTCTCGGCCGACAAGCGCCGCGAGCGCCGCTGGCACCTGGTCGTCCCCTCGCTCATGGGCGCCGCCGGCTTCTCGATGGCGGCGAGCTGGACCGGCTCGACGGCGCTGTCCCTGGTCGCCCTGTCGATCGCCGCGGCCGGCGTGCTCACGTGCGCCCCGCTGTTCTGGTCGCTGCCCACCGCGTTCCTCGGCGGCACGGCGGCGGCCGCGGGCCTCGCCGCGATCAACTCGGTCGGCAATCTCGCCGGTTTCGTCAGCCCGTACATGATCGGAGCGCTGAAGGACTCGACCGGCTCGACGGCGATACCGATGTACGTACTGGCCCTCGCCCTCGTCATCGGCGCCGCGGCCGTCCTCACCACGAAGAAGAGCGTCGTCAACCGCTGACGCCGCACCGTCCGACCCCCAGGAGCCACCCATGCCGAGGTTCGCAGCGAACCTGTCGACGCTGTACCCGGAGCACGACTTCCCCGACCGCTTCGCCGCGGCCTCGGCGGACGGCTTCGACGCCGTCGAGTACCTCTTCCCGTACGCCTACGCGGCCGGCGAGCTCCGCGCCCGCCTCGACGGACACGGCCTGCGCCAGGTCCTGTTCAACGCGCCGCCCGGCGACTGGGAGCACGGCGAGCGCGGTCTCGCGGCGCTGCCCGGCCGGGAGGCGGAGCTGCGCGAGGGCGTCGACCGGGCGCTGGAGTACGCGGCCGCGCTCGGCAGCCCGCGCGTGCACCTGATGGCGGGCCTCGTCGCCCCGGACGCCGACCGGGCCCGGCACCGTGACACGTATGTCGCGAACCTGGCGTACGCCGCGCGGCAGGCGGCGAGCGCCGGGGTGGACATCCTGATCGAGCCCATCAACACCCGGGACATTCCCGGCTACTTCCTGAACCGCCAGGCGGACGCGCACGCCGTGGTCCGGGAGGTGGGCGCCCCCAATCTGAAGGTGCAGCTCGACCTGTACCACTGCCAGATCGTCGAGGGCGACCTCACCACGACGCTCCGCCGCGACCTGCCGTCCGGCCGGGTCGGCCATCTGCAGATC
The DNA here is from genome assembly GCF_042749255.1 of Streptomyces sp. NPDC059524. Classification (NCBI taxonomy): domain Bacteria; kingdom Bacillati; phylum Actinomycetota; class Actinomycetes; order Kitasatosporales; family Streptomycetaceae; genus Streptomyces; species Streptomyces sp. NPDC059524. Next base: position 112,180 of record NZ_JBHYTK010000005.1, read on the forward strand.
GCCGGTGTGCCCGACCGCCACGAGCCGGACCGCGGCGAGCTGAACCTCCGTCACCTCTGTGCCGTCATCGACGATCTGGAGTACGACGGCTGGATCGGCTGCGAGTACTTCCCCGCGGCCGGCACGAGCGAGGGCCTCGACTGGCTCCGCGCTCTGCGCACCGAGTTTCCGCACACGTCACCGAAGGACCACGCATGAGGATCGTCATCACGGGCGGCTTCGGCTTCCTGGGCCGCCAGGTCGCCGAGGCCCTGCTGGAGCAGCGCACGTTCGACGGCCGGCCCGTCGAACGGATCGTCCTCGCCGACCGGTTCGTCCCGGACACCTCGCCGCTGACCGCCGACCCGCTGACCGAGGTCGTCCAGGGCGATCTCACCGAGCGCCTCGGCGACCTGTTCGCCGAGCCGGTGGACGTGGTCCTGCATCTCGCGGCCGCGGTGTCGGCCGAGTGCGAGGCGGACTTCGACCTCGGCATGGGCGCCAATCTGGACACGACCCGCGCCCTGCTCGAAGCCGCCCGCGCCCAGTCCGCGGCCGGCGGCCCGCTGGTGCGTCTCGTCCTCGCCAGCAGCGTCGCCGTGTACGGCTCGGACGCCGCGCTGCCCCTGCCGGCGGTCGTCGACGAGACGACGCTGCCGACGCCGCAGTCCAGCTACGGCGTGCAGAAGCGGATCTGCGAGCAGCTCGTCGCCGAGTACACCCGGCGCGGCTTCCTCGACGGGCGGGTCACCCGCCTGATGACGGTGTCGGTGCGCCCGGGCAGGCCGAACGCCGCCGCTTCGGGCTTCCTGTCGGGGATCGTGCGCGAGCCGCTCGCCGGGCTCCCCTCGGTCTGTCCGGTCGGCCCCGGCCTGCGGGTCGCGCTCGCCTCCCCGCGCCGCACCGTGGCGGGCATCCTGCGGGTCGCCCAGGCCGAGCGGGGCGAAGGCCCCGGGCGGCTGTCCGGCGGGCTCCCGGTCAATCTGCCGGCCCTCACCGTCACGGTCGCCGAGATGCTGGACACCCTGCGTGAGGTGGCCGGGGACGCGGTCGCCGATCTCGTGACGGTCGCTCCGGACCCGGCCGTGGAGGCGATCGTCGGTTCCTGGCCGGCCGCGTTCGACAACGCGCGCGCCGCCGGGCTCGGCCTGACGCCCGATCCCGACTTCGCGTCGGTGGTGCGGCAGTACGTCGCCGACCACGCGGACGCGGTGACGGCCGGGGCCCTGGCCTCGGCGGGGGCGGCCGCACCCGCGCCGATAGACTGAAGTCATGTTCAACAAGGTGGACGGGCCCGTGCGGCTGGCCGATCGTGTCGCGGCCATGCTCACCGAGGAGATCGAGTCGGGGCGGCTGACCGCGGGCGACAAGCTGCCGACCGAGGTCGAGCTCGTCAAGCAGCTCGGTGTCAGCCGTACGGTGATCCGCGAGGCGGTGTCCCGGCTGCGCAACGCGGGCCTGGTCGAGCCCCGGCAGGGCCGCGGCGTCTTCGTGCTGCCGCGCCGCACCCGTCCCCTGGACCTGGAGGCCGACACCGGGGCCACCGACACCAAGGCGAAGGTGCTGCAGGTCGTCGAGGTGCGCCGCGCGATGGAGGCCGAGGCCGCCCATCTCGCGGCGTCCCGCGCGACCCGCGCCGACGTCGCGCGCATGCGGGCCGCGCTGACCGCGATCGACACCGCGGTCGAGGCCGGCGGCGACGGTGTGGAGGAGGACCTCGCGTTCCACCGCTCCGTCGCCGAGTCGACGGGCAACCCGGTCCTGGTCTCCACGGTCCGCTATCTGGGCGAGGTCTCCCGGGGCGGCATCCGTGTCACACGGGCCAACGAGGCCCGCCGCGGCGACTTCTTCGACGCCGTCCGCGAGGAGCACCACGCCATCCTGACCGCGATCGAGGCGGGCGACCCGGAGGCCGCCCGCTCGGCCGCGCGCCGCCACATGGAGCACGCGGCCGCCCGTCTGCAGGAGGCCGATCCCGAGTTCTGGGACGAGGCGGAGCGGATGGACGTGGAGCTGGACGCCAGGAGCTGAACCGGCCCCGGCGTCAGTTCAGTTCGCCCCGCGCGGCCCGCAGCATGCGCGCCCGGTACGCGGGTGTGTCGGCCGGCTCGCTCTCCCCGAAGACGGCCCGCATCCAGTGCCCGTCCGTGTTGTTGGGGAACAGGACGAAGTCGCGGCCGAAGTGCTCGGCGTCCTGCGCGGCCAGGGCCTTGCGCTGCGGGACGGAGTCCACGTAGTAGCGGCGGCGGAAGTCGTTGAGGTTGTCGCCGAGGTAGGCCACGACCTCGTACCGGGCCGCGATCTCGCGCTGGGCGGGCTCCTTGTCCGAGGACTCGCGGAGCATGGTCACGTGTGCGTCGTCGGCGAAGGCGAGCCCGGCATGACGCAGGTTGGCGACGCCCAACTCCTGGGTGTCGGGGCCCTGGTCGCGGGAGGAGACGTAGAAGACCTCCACTCCCCTGCTTGCGGCGTAGTGGGTGAAGTCGACGGCACCGGGGGTGGGCGTGGGGCCGTTCTCCCTGATCCAGGTGTCCCACAGGGTGTCGTCGAAGGCCTGCTTTCCGGCGGTGAGCAGGCGTGCCCAGTAGGTGTCGGAGGACAGGACGGTGTCGTCGACGTCCGAGACGACGGCGAGCGGTCTGCGGCCCGCGCTCCCCGGCCGTCCTCCTCCGCGCAGTGCGGCGTCGACGCGGTCACGGGCGATGTTGAAGGCCTGGCGGTACAGCATGTCGCGCTCGGCCGCGGTCTGCCGCCAGGCACCCGCCGCGCTCAGGATGTTCTGCACGGCGTCGTCCGCCGTGGCCGCGGATGCGCCGCCGGCGGCGGTCAGCACGGTGCCGCCCGCGATGCCGGTGACGACGGTGCGTCGGGAGATGGACATACCTGCTCCTGGAATCGATCGCCGGCCCGTCCGGGTGAGCGCCGGATGCACCGAGGCTACGAGCGCGGCACCGCGGTGTGACCCTGCATTCGTTGCGCGGGGACGGCTGATCATTGCGCGTGCGGGGCGGAGCGGGCGCCCGCCCCGGCACACGGCGTGCGGTGTGCCGG
>NZ_JBHYTK010000006.1:0-37961 GCF_042749255.1 Streptomyces sp. NPDC059524
GGTCGCCCTCCGTCCCCGCCCCCCCCCGGCGCCGGGGCTGCGGGGGCAACGCGCCGGGGCCCCCCGTCCGGTGCGGAGACGGGGGCACTCGGGGCAAGCTCTGAGGTTGAGCCCACACCCGCGTGGCGAACGCAGGCCGCGTGTGGGCTCGGGGGCCGGTCGGGGGCGGATGAGAGAGGGCCCGCCCGGGTCCTTCCGGCGTCAGATCAGATCAGTCGAAGGTTCAGCCCTTGAGGGACGCGACCTGGGAAGCCAGCGCCGACTTCTTGTTGGCAGCCTGGTTCTTGTGGATGACGCCCTTCGAGACGGCCTTGTCGAGCTTGCGCGAAGCCTCGCGCGCGGCGACGGTGGCCTTCTCGACGTCACCCGCGGCAGCAGCCTCACGGGCCTTGCGGATCGCGGTCTTCAGGGAGGACTTGACGGCCTTGTTGCGCAGCCGAGCCTTCTCGTTGGTCTTGATCCGCTTGATCTGGGACTTGATGTTCGCCACGAAATGAGCCTTTGCAGGTTCAGGCACGGGGCCGGTGAAGGTCCCGTACCGGTGATTTTCACTGAGTGTGTGCCTCGCGCTGAGAGGGCATGAGACACAGCTGCCCACGGTACCAGTCGTCCTCCGAGCGGCCCAAACCGGGCGCAGTCCCGCCGCCATGGGACCATGGAAGCTACGTGACGATCCCAACCGAGGCCGACCTGAGGACAAGGCGCCTCAAGAGACAGGACCCTGCGTGCCCGCGACCCCTAACAATGTGCCCGAGCCGAGCCGTACCGACCCGGCTCTGATCCGCAATTTCTGCATCATCGCGCACATCGACCACGGCAAGTCCACGCTCGCCGACCGGATGCTCCAGCTGACCGGAGTGGTCGAGCAGCGGCAGATGCGTGCTCAGTACCTCGACCGGATGGACATCGAGCGCGAGCGCGGCATCACGATCAAGTCCCAGGCGGTGCGTTTGCCGTGGGCTCCCACCCACGACAAGACCGACACGCACATCCTCAACATGATCGACACCCCGGGCCACGTGGACTTCACGTACGAGGTCTCGCGCTCGCTCGCCGCGTGCGAGGGGACGATCCTGCTGGTCGACGCCGCCCAGGGCATCGAGGCCCAGACCCTCGCCAACCTGTACCTGGCGATGGAGAACGACCTCAAGATCATCCCGGTGCTCAACAAGATCGACCTGCCGGCCGCGCAGCCCGAGAAGTTCTCCGAGGAGCTCGCCAACCTCATCGGCTGCGACCCCGAGGAGGTCCTCAAGGTCTCCGCGAAGACCGGCATGGGCGTCGAGGCGCTGCTCGACCGTGTCGTGGAGCAGATCCCGGCCCCGGTCGGCGTCAAGGACGCCCCCGCCCGCGCGATGATCTTCGACTCGGTCTACGACTCCTACCGCGGCGTCGTCACGTACGTACGAGTCGTCGACGGTCAGCTCAACAAGCGTGAGCGCATCCGGATGATGTCGACCGGCGCGACGCACGAGCTCCTCGAGATCGGGACGAACTCGCCGGAGATGCTCGCGGCCGACGGTCTCGGCGTCGGTGAGGTGGGCTACCTCATCACCGGCGTGAAGGACGTCCGCCAGTCCAAGGTCGGTGACACGATCACCTCCCTGCACAACGGGGCGACCGAGGCGCTGGGCGGCTACAAGGACCCGAAGCCGATGGTCTTCTCGGGTCTGTATCCGCTGGACGGCTCGGACTACCCCGAGCTGCGTGACGCCCTCGACAAGCTGCAGCTCAACGACGCGGCGCTCGTCTACGAGCCGGAGACCTCGGCCGCGCTCGGCTTCGGTTTCCGCGTCGGCTTCCTCGGCCTGCTGCACCTCGACGTGATCCGTGAGCGGCTGGAGCGCGAGTTCGGCCTCGACCTCATCGCCACGGCGCCGAACGTGGTGTACCGCGTCGACATGGAGGACGGCAGCGAGCACGTCGTCACCAACCCGAGCGAGTTCCCCGAGGGGAAGATCGACAAGGTCTACGAGCCGGTCGTGCGGGCCACCATCCTCGCGCCGTCCGAGTTCATCGGCTCGATCATGGAGCTGTGCCAGACCCGGCGCGGCGTGCTCCTCGGCATGGACTACCTGTCGGAGGACCGGGTCGAGATCCGGTACACACTGCCCCTCGCCGAGATCGTCTTCGACTTCTTCGACCAGCTGAAGTCCAAGACGCGCGGCTACGCGTCCCTCGACTACGAGCCCACGGGCGAGCAGACGGCCAACCTGGTGAAGGTCGACATCCTGCTCCACGGCGACAAGGTCGACGCCTTCTCCGCGATCACGCACCGGGACGCGGCCTACGCGTACGGCGTGCGGCTCGTCGCCAAGCTGCGCGAGCTCATCCCGCGCCAGGCCTTCGAGGTGCCCATCCAGGCCGCCATCGGCTCCCGGGTCATCGCCCGCGAGACGATCCGCGCCATCCGCAAGGACGTCCTCGCCAAGTGCTACGGCGGTGACATCTCCCGTAAGCGGAAGCTGCTGGAGAAGCAGAAGGAAGGCAAGAAGCGGATGAAGATGGTCGGCTCCGTGGAGGTCCCGCAGGAGGCCTTCATCGCGGTGCTGTCCAGCGACGAGAGCGGCGGCAAGGCCAAGAAGTAGCCCCGTCGTCCGTATTCTCGCGGCGGGCCCGGTGCGCGGTGTGCGTGCCGGGCCCGCCGCTTTTGCGTGCGCGCGCCGGAAAGCGCGTGTGAAAGCCGTGTGCGATCCGGGACGGACGGGGCGCCGACCGGGTGCAACCCGCGGAAGTTCAAGGCCGGAGCCTCTTACGCGCCGGGCGAGTGCGCCTTACCCTGATCACTGCTCGATGGTTACTCGCCAGTTAAACAAGCCGCGCTGTCGCGGGCCCCGGAGGACGTCGTGAGCGACACACAGACCCTGATCGAGAACCGGCCGCCGTCCGTGGCGGCCCTCTTCCTGGAGCGCGTGACCGCGACGCCCGATGCCGAGGCCTACCGCTATCCGGTGCCATCGGCGTCCGGCGAGGGCCCCGACGAATGGAAGTCGCTCAGCTGGGGCCAGGCCGCGCAGCGCGTCTACGCCGTCGCGGCGGGCCTCGTCGAGCTCGGCGTGCAGCCCGAGCAGCGCGTCGCCCTCGCCTCCTCGACCCGCGTCGAGTGGATCCTCGTGGACCTCGGCATCATGTGCGCGGGCGCGGCGACCACGACCGTGTACCCGCAGACGAACGCCGAGGAGTCGGCGTTCATCCTTTCCGACTCCGAGTCGAAGGTGCTCGTCGCCGAGGACGCCGCGCAGCTCGCCAAGGCCCGCGAGCGGCGCGCCGAGCTGCCCGAGCTCGCCCACGTCGTCGTCATCGACGCGACCGGCGTCGAGCCGGACGCCGCCGACCCCGACGGCTGGCTGCTCACCCTCGACGACCTGGAGGCGCGCGGCGCCGCCTACCTGGAGAAGAACCCGCAGGTCGTCAAGGAGCGCGTCGGCGCCATCGACAAGGACCAGCTCGCCACCCTCATCTACACCTCCGGCACCACCGGCCGCCCCAAGGGCGTGCGCCTGCCGCACGACAACTGGTCGTACATGGCGAAGGCGATCGCCGCGACCGGTCTGATCGGCGCGGACGACGTGCAGTACCTGTGGCTGCCGCTCGCCCACGTCTTCGGCAAGGTGCTCACCAGCGGCCAGATCGAGGTCGGGCACGTCACGGCCGTCGACGGCCGCGTCGACAAGATCATCGAGAACCTGCCGGTCGTCCAGCCGACCTACATGGCCGCCGTGCCGCGCATCTTCGAGAAGGTCTACAACGGTGTCGCGGCCAAGGCCCGGGCCGGCGGCAACGCCAAGTTCAAGATCTTCCAGTGGGCGGCGGGCGTCGCCCGCGAGTACGCGAAGGTCACCCAGGACAACTTCCGGCGCACCGGCGTCGCCTCCGCGCCGTTCGGCCTCGCCTCCAAGCACAAGGTCGCCGACGCGCTCGTCTACAGCAAGCTGCGCGAGGCCTTCGGCGGCCGGCTGCGCGCCTGCATCTCCGGCTCGGCCGCGCTCGCGCCCGAGATCGGCTACTTCTTCGCCGGCGCCGGCGTGCACATCCTGGAGGGCTACGGCCTCACCGAGTCCTCCGCCGCCTCCTTCGTGAACCCGGGCGAGGCCTACCGCACCGGCACCGTCGGCAAGCCGCTGCCCGGCACCGAGGTGCGCATCGCCGACGACGGCGAGATCCTGCTGCGCGGCCCCGGCATCATGGAGGGCTACCACGGGCTGCCCGACAAGACGGCCGAGGTCCTGGAGTCCGACGGCTGGTTCCACACCGGCGACATCGGCGAGCTGTCCGTCGACGGCTACCTGAAGATCACCGACCGCAAGAAGGACCTCATCAAGACGTCCGGCGGCAAGTACATCGCGCCCGCCGAGGTCGAGGGCCAGTTCAAGGCCGTCTGCCCGTACGTGTCCAACATCCTGGTGCACGGCGCCGACCGGAACTTCTGCACCGCCCTCATCGCGCTCGACGAGCCGGCGATCCTGGAGTGGGCGAAGGAGAACGGCCTGGGCGGCAAGACCTACGCGGAGGTCGTCGCCGCACCCGCCACCGTCCAGCTCGTCGAGGGCTACGTGAAGGAGCTCAACGAGGGCCTGCAGCGCTGGCAGACCGTCAAGAAGTTCAAGCTGCTGCCGCGCGACCTGGACATCGAGCACGGCGAGCTGACCCCGAGCCTCAAGCTCAAGCGGCCGGTCGTCGAGCGCGAGTACAAGGAACTGCTCGACGAGATGTACGCGGGCACCCGGGAGGGCTGAGCCCGCCCGGTCGCCGACCAGGGAGGGCCGGGTTTCCCCGGCCCTCCCTGAACAATGTCCGCATACCACTCTTCTCACCCGTCGCGGACCGGTTCGGTGACTCGCCGCTTATGAGCGGGCCCGGTCTGTCACTCTGTTCCTGTCGCCTGAGGCGTCCACGCCCGAAAAGCTCAGGAGCCGAACAGTGGGGTCCATTCCTCTTCAGCGGGAGACTCAGCGGGAAACCGCCTTCTGCACCGGGGACGCGCCCGGCCGCCCCGACGAGGTCCGCACCTCGCTGCCGGGGAACCCGCTGGCGCCCGCCGCCGCCCGCCGCTTCGTCCGGGCCGCGTTCGCCGACTGGACCGCCGCGCCCCGGCCCGCCGCCCCCGTCGGCGACCGGCTCGCCGACGACGCGGTCGTCGTCGTCAGCGAACTCGTCACCAACGCCGTCGTGCACGCCGGCACCGGCGTCGACCTCGTGTGCCGCCGGGAAGGACCCACCGCCGACGACCCCGCGGGCCTCGTCGTCGAGGTCACCGACCACCACCCCACCCGCGCCGTCCGCACCGACCGCGTCTGCCGCACCCCCGAGACCCCCGAGTACGGGCGCGGCCTCCAGCTCGTCGCGTCCCTCGCCGACGCCTGGGGCATCACCTACCGGCCCGGCACCAAGACCGTCTGGGCGCGACTGCCCGCCGACGGCACCGACACCGGCCCCGACGGCACCGCGGGACAGCCCGCCGCCCGCCCCGACCGGCGCGGCCTGCGCGCCGCCGAACCCCTCCCGGCCCAGCCCGTGCGCGCCCCGCAGGACGAGGACTGGATCAACCGCGGCGCGCTCGCCTTCCTCGCCGAGGCCTCCGACCTGCTCGCCGGCCAGCTCGACGAGGACATGGTCGCCGCGATCGTCGGCCAGCTCCTCGTCCCCCGCCTCGCCGACTGGTGCGCCGTCTGGTTCTACGACGAGGAAGGGCGCGGCCTGCCCGGCGACCCGCTCACCGCCGACCCCGCCGGCCGCTCCACCGACCCGCACCCCGCCCCGCGCCTCGCCCGCGTCTGGCACACCCACGAGAGCCGCATCGAGGACCTCACCCGGATCCTCGCCAAGGAACCGCCCCGGCTGCCCGACGCCGCCCGCTCCGCCGCCGTCCCCGTGCCCTGGCCCGGCGCGGCCGGCGGCAGCGGCTCCGCCCTCGCCTACCGGCTCAGCGCCGGCGGCCGCACCCTCGGCATCCTCCTCATCGGCCGCTCCGGCCTGGAGCACTTCCCCGACGAGGTCACCGGACTCGTCGAGGACTTCAGCCGCCGCGTCGCCCTCGCCGTCAGCGCCGCCCGCCGCTACACCCGGCAGGCCACCATCAGCCGCATCCTCCAGCGCGGCCTGCTGCCCAGCGTCGTCGCCGACATCCCCGGCATGGAGCACGCCATCGTCTACGAGCCGAAGGAGGCGGGCGGCCCCGGCGGCGACTTCTACGACGTCTTCCCCGCCGGTGACGGCCGCTGGTGCTTCGCCCTCGGCGACGTCCAGGGCAAGGGCCCCGAGGCCGCCGTCGTCATCGGCCTCGCCCGCCCCTGGCTCCGCCTCCTCGCCCGCGAGGGCTACCCCGTCGCCAAGGTCCTCGACCGGCTCAACCGGCTGCTCCTCGACGACGCCACCGAGGCCGCCGACGCCGCCGCCCGCGCCATCGCCGCCGCCGGCGGCCAGGGCGTCCCGCCCGAGGGCTCCACCTCCCGCTTCCTCTCCCTCCTCTACGGAGAGCTCACCCCGTCCGCCGACGGCACCGCCGTCCACTGCACCCTGGCCAGCGCCGGACACCCGCTGCCCCTGCTCATGCGGCCCGGCGGCGACGTACGGACCGTCGCCACGCCCCAGGTCCTCCTCGGCGTCGTCGACGATCCCGACTACACCAGCGACACCTTCGAGATGGCCTCCGGCGACACCCTGCTGTGCGTCACCGACGGCGTCACCGAGCGCCGCAACGGCCCCCGCCAGTTCGACGACGGCGAAGGCCTCGCCCACGCCCTCACCGGCTGCGCCGGCCTCACCGCCCCCCTCCTCGCCGAACGCATCCGCCGCCTCGTCCACGCCTTCGCCGACAGCCCCCCGGACGACGACCTGGCCCTGCTGGTGCTCCAGGCGCAGTGAGCGCGGCGGGGAAACGGCGCGGAGGCTGGACAATGGGGGCATGCCTTCCGCACTTCCCGATGGTGAGCCCGTGCCCGACGACGGGTCGCTGCCCGCCTCCGCCCTGGCCGGTTCCGCCGAGCGGCCGCTCGGGTTCTATCTGCACGTCCCGTACTGCGCCACACGCTGCGGCTACTGCGACTTCAACACGTACACGGCGACCGAGCTGCGCGGCACCGGCGGGGTCCTCGCCTCCCGGGACAACTACGCGGACACCCTGATCGACGAGGTGCGCCTCGCCCGGAAGGTGCTCGGGGACGACCCGCGGCCCGTGCGGACCGTGTTCGTCGGCGGCGGTACGCCCACGCTGCTCGCCGCCGGTGATCTCGTACGGATGCTGGGGGCGGTGCGGGACGAGTTCGGGCTCGCGGACGACGCCGAGGTGACCACCGAGGCCAACCCGGAGTCCGTCGACGCCGCGTATCTCGCCGAACTGCGGGACGGGGGGTTCAACCGGATCTCCTTCGGCATGCAGAGCGCCAAGCAGCACGTCCTCAAGATCCTCGACCGTACGCACACGCCCGGCCGGCCCGAGGCCTGCGTCGCCGAGGCGCGGGCGGCCGGGTTCGACCACGTCAACCTGGACCTGATCTACGGCACCCCGGGCGAGAGCGACGACGACTGGCGGGCCTCGCTGGACGCCGCGATCGGCGCCGGGCCCGACCACGTCTCCGCCTACGCGCTCATCGTCGAGGAGGGCACGCAGCTCGCGCGGCGGATCCGGCGCGGGGAGGTGCCCATGACCGACGACGACGTGCACGCGGACCGGTACCTGATCGCCGAGGAGATGCTGGCCGGGGCCGGGTTCGACTGGTACGAGGTGTCGAACTGGGCCACCTCCGAGGCCGGGCGGTGCCTGCACAACGAGCTGTACTGGCGGGGGGCCGACTGGTGGGGGGCCGGGCCCGGGGCACACTCGCACGTCGGGGGCGTGCGGTGGTGGAACGTGAAGCATCCCGGGGCGTATGCCGCGGCGCTGGCGGGCGGGAAGTCGCCGGGGGCCGGGCGTGAGGTCCTCGCGGACGAGGACCGCCGGGTCGAGCGGATCCTGCTCGAGCTGCGCCTCAAGGACGGCTGCCCGCTTGATTTGCTGAAGCCCGCCGGGGCGGACGCGGCGCGGCGCTTCCTTGCGGACGGGCTCCTCGACCCCGAGTCCTTCGGGGCGGGGCGGGCGGTGCTCACCCTGCGGGGGCGTCTTCTGGCCGACGCGGTGGTCCGCGACCTCGTCGACTGACCTGGCGTCCTGAGCCCGGCCGCTCACGCCATCCGGACCGCCGGCCCGGCGCGGGTCTGCACCGGTGCGCGGCCGCGCTGCGCGGGGGCGGGCTGTACCCGTTTCAGCGGCTCCGTCGCGCCGCCGCCGTGGGGGCTGAGGATCGTCGCCGGGTGTCGCCCGGTGGGGCTTCTCGCGCAGTTCCCCGCGCCCCTGAAGACACGCTCCGCGTGTCCCAGGGGCCCAAGGCTGGGGCGGCGCGACCAGGTACGTGCCCGGGGCCGGGGTGCCGGCCCAGGACTGGGGCGACCGGAGCGACCGAGGTGTTGCCTGAGGCCGGGTGCCGGGCCGACGCGCCCCCCGGAGGGGGCGGGTGGGTGGGAGAAGGGCTGAGGCAAAGGCGGAATGGGCCCGGCAGGGGCGCCGCAGACGACAGGGACAGGCAGGGGCGCTGGGTACGGCCGGCACAGGCAGGGGTGCCGGGTACGGCCGGGGCCGGTAGGGGGCTGGGTGTGGCAGGGCCCGGCGAGGGGGACGGGTCAGGGGGCTGTGACGAAGTCGATCAGTTCTTCCACTCGGCCCAGGAGGGCCGGTTCCAGGTCCTTGTAGGTGTGGACGCGGGACAGGATGTGCTGCCAGGCCTCACCCGTGTGGGCGACCTTCCAGCCCAGCGCACGGCACACGCCCGTCTTCCAGTCCTGACCGCGCGGCACCCGCGGCCACGCCTCGATGCCGACCGAGGACGGCTTCACCGCTTCCCAGATGTCGATGTAGGGGTGACCGACGATCAGGGCGTGCTCGGTGGTGACGGACTGGGCGATGCGCCATTCCTTCGTACCCGGGAGGAGGTGGTCGACGAGGACGCCGAGCCGCGCGTCCGGCCCCGGGTCGAACTCCGCCACGATCGCCGGGAGGTCGTCGACGCCCTCCAGGAACTCCACCGCGACCCCCTCGACGCGCAGGTCGTCGCCCCAGACCCGTTCGATGAGCTCCGCGTCGTGCTTGCCCTCGACGTAGATGCGCCCCGCGCGGGCGACGCGCGCGCGGGCCCCGGGCACCGCGACGGAGCCGGAGGCGGTCCGCGTGGGCCGCACAGGACCGCCCGCGCTCGGCCGGACCAGCGTCACGACCTTGCCTTCGAGGAGGAACCCGCGCGGCTCCATCGGGAACACCCGGTGCTTGCCGAAGCGGTCCTCCAGCGTCACCGTCGGCCCCTGCGCGGTCTTCTCCACCCGCACCACGGCCCCGCAGAAGCCCGTCGCGACCTCCTCGACGACGAGATCGGGCTCGGCCGGAACCTCGGGGGCCGGCGTGTTCCGCTTCCACGGAGGGGTCAGGTCGGGGCTGTACTGGCGCATTCGGCCGACGATAGGAGAAACCGGCAGGCCAGGACTACGACACGCCGAAACGCGCGGCCAGCGCCGCCCGCTGCGCCCGGACAAACTCGGCATTCACCGCGGAACCGTGGCCGGGCACGTACACCGCGTCCTCCCCGCCCAGGTCGAGGAGCCGGTCGAGCGCCGCCGGCCAGTGCCGGGGCGCCGCGTCCGGCCCGGCCTGCGGCTCGCCCGACTCCTCCACGAGATCCCCGCAGAAGACGATCTCGCGGGCGCCCGGCACGAGCACCGCCAGGTCGTGGCCGCTGTGCGCGGGTCCCACGTTCGCGAGCAGCACCTGCAGCCCGCCGCCCAGGTCGAGCGTCCACTCGCCGCACACCCGGTGCTGCGGGCTGACCAGCACGTCCGTCGCCTCGGCCGCCTCATGGGGTCCGAGCCCGTTGCGTACGGCATCCGTGCACAGTTCCTCACGCGCGCGTGCCTGGGCGAAGAGCGTGTCGACGCCCACCGCCCCGTACACCTCGGCGCCCGAGAACGCCGCCGTGCCGAAGACGTGGTCGAAATGGGGGTGGGTCAGCGCGATGTGCGTCACGCGCGCGTGCGGGCCGAGCAGCGCTCGTACGTCCGTGCGCAGCCGGGCCCCCTCACGCAGTGAGGATCCCGTGTCGATCAGCAGGGCCGCGCCGTCCCCGGCGACGAGACCGGCCGTGCAGTCCCAGCCCGGCAGCCGGACCCGGCCCACGCGCGGGGCCAGTTCCTCCCAACCCGTCCCCACCCAGTCGATACGTTCCATGACCTCGACGCTAGCGCCCTTGCTAGGGGTGTACCCACCGGCCGTACACTGACCCGGGGACGACTGGCACTCGCCCGCAGCGAGTGCCAACAGCGTCCCAGGGACAGAGATCGAGCGGGAAGTCGCTGGAGGTGTGCGCCGATGCTCAGTGAACGCAGGCTCGAGGTGCTGCGCGCCATCGTCCAGGACTACGTCGGCACCGAGGAGCCGGTCGGTTCCAAGGCGCTGACCGAGCGCCACCAGCTGGGGGTCTCCCCGGCGACGGTGCGCAACGACATGGCCGCCCTGGAGGACGAGGGATACATCGCCCAGCCGCACACCAGCGCGGGCCGCATCCCGACCGACAAGGGGTACCGCCTCTTCGTCGACAAGCTCACCAGCGTCAAGCCGATGACCCTGCCCGAGCGGCGCGCGGTCCAGAACTTCCTGGAGGGCGCCGTCGACCTCGACGACGTCGTCGGCCGTACGGTGCGGCTGCTCGCGCAGCTCACCCGGCAGGTGGCGATCGTCCAGTACCCGTCCCTGACCCGGTCCACGGTGCGCCACGTCGAGCTGCTCTCGCTGGCGCCGGCCCGGCTCATGCTCGTACTGATCACGGACACCGGCCGGGTCGAGCAGCGGATGATCGACTGCCCGGCGCCGTTCGGCGAGAGCTCGCTCGCGGACCTGCGGGCCCGGCTCAACAGCCGGGTGGCGGGACGACGGTTCGCCGACGTGCCGCAGCTGGTGCAGGATCTGCCGGAGGCCTTCGAGGCGGAGGACCGCGGCACGGTCTCGGCGGTGCTCTCCACTCTTCTGGAGACGCTCGTCGAGGAGTCCGAGGAGCGGCTGATGATCGGCGGCACCGCCAATCTCACCCGCTTCGGACATGACTTTCCCCTCACCATCCGGCCCGTCCTCGAGGCGCTCGAGGAGCAGGTCGTGCTCCTCAAGTTGCTGGGCGAGGTGGGGGATTCGGGCATGGCCGTACGGATCGGTCATGAGAACGCACACGAGGGACTCAACTCCACGTCCGTCGTGTCGGTCGGCTACGGTTCGGGCGGCGAGGCAGTCGCCAAGCTCGGTGTCGTCGGACCGACACGCATGGATTACCCGGGAACGATGGGAGCAGTACGCGCAGTGGCACGTTACGTCGGACAGATCCTGGCGGAGTCGTAAGTGGCCACGGACTACTACGCCGTACTCGGCGTGCGCCGCGACGCTTCCCAGGACGAGATCAAGAAGGCCTTCCGGAGGCTGGCCCGCGAGCTTCACCCGGACGTGAATCCGGACCCGAAGACGCAGGAGCGCTTCAAGGAGATCAACGCCGCCTACGAGGTCCTCTCGGACCCGCAGAAGAAGCAGGTCTACGACCTGGGGGGCGACCCCCTGTCGCAGTCCGGCGGAGGCGGCGCGGGCGGGTTCGGAGCCGGCGGCTTCGGCAACTTCTCGGACATCATGGACGCGTTCTTCGGCACGGCCTCGCAGCGCGGTCCGCGCTCGCGCACGCGCCGTGGCCAGGACGCCATGATCCGGCTCGAGGTCGAGCTGGACGAGGCCGCCTTCGGCACCACCAAGGACATCCAGGTCGACACGGCCGTCGTCTGTACGACCTGCAGCGGCGAGGGCGCGGCCCCCGGCACGTCCGCGCAGACCTGTGACATGTGCCGCGGCCGCGGTGAGGTCTCCCAGGTCACGCGGTCCTTCCTGGGCCAGGTCATGACCTCGCGGCCCTGTCCGCAGTGTCAGGGCTTCGGCACCGTGGTCCCGACCCCGTGCCCCGAGTGCGCGGGCGACGGCCGCATCCGTTCCCGCCGCACGCTCACGGTGAAGATCCCGGCCGGTGTGGACAACGGCACGCGGATCCAGCTCGCGGGCGAGGGCGAGGTCGGCCCCGGCGGCGGCCCCGCCGGCGACCTGTACGTGGAGATCCACGAGCTGCCGCACCCGACCTTCCAGCGGCGCGGCGACGACCTGCACTGCACGGTCACCATCCCGATGACGGCGGCGGCCCTCGGCACGAAGGTGCCGCTGGAGACGCTCGACGGCATGGAGGAGATCGACATCCGGCCCGGCACCCAGTCCGGCCAGTCGATCCCGCTGCACGGGCGCGGCGTCACGCACCTGCGCGGCGGCGGCCGAGGCGACCTCATCGTGCACGTCGAGGTCACCACCCCGCAGAAGCTCGACCCCGAACAGGAACGCCTGCTCCGCGAACTGGCCCAGCTCCGAGGCGAGGAACGCCCCACGGGCCAGTTCCAGCCGGGGCAGCAGGGGTTGTTCTCGCGGTTGAAGGACGCGTTCAACGGGCGTTGAGCGGGCCGCGTTCAACGGGCGTTGAGCGGGTCGCGTTCGGTGGGTGCTGATCGGCTGCGAAAGCGGCGATGAAGCGCTGATCGTGGTGTGTTCGGAGGGGTTCGGGGAGTTTGGTTCCCGGGCCCCTTTCGTGCGGGGCCGGGGCGATTCGGTCGGCCGGGGGCGACATGGCACGATGCCGGTATGTCCTCCGCACTGAACGATCTCTTCCCCCATCCGATCGTGCAGGCCCCCATGGCGGGCGGCGCCTCCTGTCCCGAGCTCGCCGCCGCCGTGTCCGAGGCGGGCGGGCTCGGTTTCCTGGCCGCCGGGTACAAGACGGCTGACGGCATGTACCAGGAGATCAAGCAGGTGCGGGGGCTCACCGGGCGCCCCTTCGGCGTCAACCTCTTCATGCCGCAGCCCGAGGTGGCCGACCCCGCCGCGGTCGACGTCTACCGGCACCAGCTCGCCGGTGAGGCCACCTGGTACCGGACCCCGCTCGGCGACCCCGACGGCGGCCGCGACGACGGCTACGACGCCAAGCTCGCCATCCTCCGCGACGACCCCGTCCCCGTCGTCTCCTTCACCTTCGGCTGCCCCACCCGCGAGGTCGTCCACGCCCTCCAGCGCGTCGGCACCCGCACCGTCGTCACCGTCACCACGGTCGAGGAGGCGCAGGCCGCGCAGGAGGCCGCCGCCGACGCCGTCTGCGTCCAGGGCGTCGAGGCCGGCGGACACCAGGGCACCCACCGCGACAACCCCGAGACGGACGGCGCCGGGATCGGCCTGCTGGCCCTGGTCACCCAGGTCCGGGAGGCCGTACGGCTGCCGATCGTCGCGACCGGCGGCATCATGCGGGGCGCGCAGATCGCCGCCGTCCTCACCGCCGGCGCCGATCTCGCGCAGCTCGGCACCGCGTTCCTGGTCGCTCCCGAATCCGGGGCGCCCACCGTGCACAAGGAAGCCATGACCGATCCGTTGTTCACCCGTACCGAACTGACCCGCGCCTTCTCGGGGCGGCCCGCGCGCGGGCTCGTCAACCGGTTCCTGCGCGAGCACGGACCGTACGCGCCCGCCGCGTACCCGCAGGTCCACCACATGACCGCGCCGCTGCGCAAGGCGGCCGCGCGGGCCGGTGACACGCAGGGCATGGCGCTCTGGGCCGGGCAGGGCCACCGGCTCGCCCGCGCGCTGCCCGCCGGGCAGCTCGTCGAGGTGCTCGCCGCGGAGCTCGACGCCGCGCGCGCCGCGGCGGGTCAGAGGGGTGCGGCATGACCGCGCCGGTGTTCGTGGTGGAGGGGCCGCTCCCCGGTGACCGTACGTACGTGCTCGACGGGTCCGAGGGGCGGCACGCCGTCTCCGTGAAGCGGCTGAGGGCGGGCGAGGAGATCGTTCTCACCGACGGGCTCGGCGCCTGGACCGAGGCCGTCGTCGTCAGCAGCGAGGGCAAGGACCGGCTCGTCGTCGAGGCGGGGCCGGTGCAGGTCGAGGCCGAGGAGCGGCCCCGGATCACCGTGGTGCAGGCGCTGCCCAAGGGGGACCGCGGGGAGCTCGCCGTCGAGACGATGACCGAGACCGGGGTCGACGCGATCGTGCCGTGGGCCGCGTCGCGGTGCATCACGCAGTGGCGGGGCGAGCGCGGGGTGAAGGCGCTCGGGAAGTGGCGGGCGACGGCGCGTGAGGCCGGCAAGCAGTCGCGCCGGGTCCGGTTCCCGGAGGTGTCCGAGCTCGCCTCCACGAAGGAGGTGGCGCGGCTGCTCGCCTCGGCGGACCTGGCCGTGGTGCTGCACGAGGACCGGGACTGGGTGAGCGCCGCGCTCGCCTCTGCGGCGTTGCCGTCCGACGGGGAGATCGTGCTCGTGGTGGGGCCCGAGGGCGGGGTCTCGCCGGAGGAGCTGAAGGTGTTCGGCGAGGCGGGGGCCGGGACGTATCGGTTGGGGCGGAGTGTGCTGCGGACCTCTACGGCTGGTACGGCGGCGGTTTCGTTGCTGTTGGGGCGGACCGGCCGCTGGGGGTGACCAGGTGTGGCGGTTCGGATACGCGCCGTTGATGGTGCGTGTTCGTTGCCGGGTGCGGCTCTCGTCGTGGCTGGTCGCGCAGTTCCCCGCGCCCCTGAAGGGCGCACTTCGTGCGCCCCCAGGGGTGCTTCAATTCCAGCCCCTCCATCACACGTTCGACGTAAAATGAGGGCATGGAACTTGCCCAGGTGCGGTTGCTGGTCTCCGATTTCGGAGCGTGTTATCGGTTCTACGCCGATGTGCTGGGGCTCAAGCCGCAGGCCGGCTCGGAGCAAGGGCCCTACGAGAAGTTCTCGCCCGCGGGCGGGGGCGCCGGGATCGCGTTGCAGGACCGGGCCATGATGGCCGAAGTCCTCGGCGAGCTGGGCGAGTCGGCGACGGGCCACCGTTCGCTCGTCGTGCTGCGCGTCGACGATCTCGACTCCTACTGCGAAGAGGTCACCGGACGCGGCGGCGTCCTCGTGCACGGGCCCGCGCCCATGACGGACCGGATGCGCGTCGCCCACCTCAAGGACCCCGAGGACAACATCGTGGAACTCCAGGAGTGGCTCCTGCTGCGCGGCTGACGCTTCCCGGCCAAGTGATCAGAACGGGCTGACGGGGCCGGAGCGCAAATTTAGGGTGGGCGGGGTGACGAATCCTGCCTACCTCCGGTTCCCGCACCCGCACGGCGAGTTGGTGGTCTTCACCGCCGAGGACGACGTGTGGGCCGCGCCCCTCGACGGCGGCCGCGCCTGGCGGGTCAGCGCCGACAACGTGCCGGTGAACCACCCCCGCCTCTCGCCCGACGGCACCACCGTCGCCTGGACCTCGCGGCGCGACGGCGCCCCCGAGGTGCACGTCGCCCCGGTCGACGGCGGACCGGCGAAACGGCTGACGCACTGGGGGAGTTGGACCACCTCCGTGCGCGGCTGGACCCCCGACGGGCGCGTCCTCGCCGTCACCACCCACGGCCAGGCCTCGCTGCGCCGCAGCTGGGCCCGCGCCGTCCCGCTCGACGGCGGCCCCGCCGAGACCCTGCCCTACGGCCCGGTCGGCGGCGTCGCGCACGGGCCCGGCGGCCGGGTGCTGCTGCTGTCGGCGCCGATGGGCCGCGAGGCCGCCTGGTGGAAGCGGTACCGGGGCGGCACGGCCGGCAAGCTCTGGATCGAGCAGGCCGCCGAAGTCACCGACGGCGCACCGGAGTTCGAGCGGCTGCACCAGGAGCTCGACGGGAACATCGAGTGCCCCCTGTGGGTAGGGGAGCGCGTCGCGTTCCTCAGCGACCACGAGGGCGTCGGCGCCGTGTACTCCTCCCTGCCCGACGGCTCCGACCTGCGCCGCCACACCCCGCTCGACGGCTTCTACGCCCGCCACGCGAGCACCGACGGCCACCGCGTCACCTACGCGAGCGGCGGCGAACTCTGGCTCCTCGACGGCCTCGACGCCGACAGCGCGCCCCGCCGGATCGACGTACGGCTCGGCGGGCAGCGCACCGACCTCCAGCCCCGCCCCGTCGACGCCGCCCGCTGGTTCGGCGACGCCTCGCCCGACCACACCGGACGCGGCAGCGCCGTCGGCGTGCGCGGCGCCGTCCACTGGGTCACCCACCGCTCCGGCCCCGCCCGCGCCCTCGCCGCGACCCCCGGCGTCCGCAACCGGCTCCCGTACACCTTCCGTGTCGACGGCGAGGAGCACGTGGTGTGGGTGACGGACGCCGAGGGCGACGACGCCCTGGAGTTCACGCCCGCCACCGGCGCCGCCCCCGGAGCCACCCCGCGCCGGATCGGCGCCGGACGCCTCGGCCGCGTCCTCGGCCTGACCGTGTCGCCCGACGGGGGCCGCGTCGCCGTCGCCGCGCACGACGGCCGCGTCCTCCTCGTCGAGCGGGACAGCGGCGACGTACGGGAGGTGGACCGCAGCGAGGACGGGCACGCGAGCGGGCTCACGTTCTCCCCGGACTCGGCGTGGCTCGCCTGGTCGCACCCCGGCCCGCACGGCCTGCGCCGGCTGAAGCTGGCCAACGCCACCGACCTCGCCGTCACCGAGGCGACCCCGCTGCGCTTCCGCGACTTCTCACCCGCGTTCACCCTCGACGGCAAGCACCTGGCGTTCCTGTCCGCCCGCGCCTTCGACCCGGTCTACGACGAGTACGCCTTCGACCTGGCCTTCGTCGGCGGCGTCCGCCCGTACCTGATCACGCTCGCCGCGACGACCCCGTCCCCGTTCGGACCGCAGCGCCACGGGCGGCCGTTCGAACCCGCCGACAAGGACGAGACGCCCGACAGCGAGGGCGCGCCCGCCACCCGCGTCGACCTGGAGGGCCTCGTCGACCGGATCGTCCCGTTCCCCGTCGAGGCGGCCCGCTACTCGACACTGCGCACCGCGAAGGACGGTGTCCTGTGGCTGCGGCACCCGGTGGCCGGTGTCCTCGGCGACTCCCGCGCCGGACGCGACGACCCCGCACCCCAGTCCCGCCTGGAGCGCTACGACCTCGCCCAGCAGCGCCTGGAGCAACTCGGTGCCGACGCCGACCACTTCGAGGTCACCGGCGACGGCAAGCGGGTCCTGCTGTGGACCGGCGAAGTCCTCAAACTCGTGCCCAGCGACCGGCGTCCCGCCCACGACGACGACAGCGACACGAACATCACCGTCGACCTCGCCCGCGTCTCCCAGACCCTCGACCCGGCCGCCGAATGGCGCCAGATGTACGCGGAGACCGGCCGCCTGATGCGGGACAACTTCTGGCGCGCCGACATGAACGGCGTCGACTGGGACGGCGTCCTCGACCGCTACCGCCCGCTCCTCGACCGCGTCGCCACCCACGACGACCTCGTCGACCTGCTCTGGGAGGTGCAGGGCGAACTCGGCACCTCCCACGCCTACGTCACCCCGCGCGGCGGCGCCGGTTCCGCAGCCCGCCGCCAGGGGCTGCTCGGCGCCGACCTCTCCCGGCACGAGGACGGCACCTGGCGCGTCGACCGGGTGCTGCCCTCGGAGACCTCCGACCCGCGCGCCCGCTCGCCGCTGGCCGCGCCCGGCGTCGCCGTCCGCGCGGGGGACACCGTCGTCGCCGTCGGTGGGCGGCCCGTCGACCCCGTCACCGGGCCCGGCCCGCTGCTCGTCGGCACCGCCGACCGGCCCGTCGAACTCACCGTGTCGCCCGCGGGCGGTGGCGACCCCCGGCACGTCGTCGTCGTGCCGCTCTCCGACGAGGAGCCGCTGCGCTACCACGCGTGGGTCGCGGACCGGCGGGCGTACGTCCACGAGCACTCGGGCGGGCGGCTCGGCTACCTCCACGTGCCGGACATGCAGGCGCCCGGCTGGGCACAGATCCACCGCGACCTGAGCGTCGAGGTGGCGCGGGACGGGCTGATCGTCGACGTCCGCGAGAACCGCGGCGGGCACACCTCCCAACTCGTCGTCGAGAAGCTCGCCCGGCGGGTCGTGGGATGGGACGTGCCGCGCGACAGCCGGCCCTTCTCGTACCCGATGGACGCGCCGCGCGGGCCCGTCGTCGCCGTCGCCAACGAGTTCTCCGGATCGGACGGCGACATCGTCAACGCGGCGATCAAGGCGCTCGGCATCGGGCCCGTCGTCGGCGTCCGTACGTGGGGCGGGGTCATCGGGATCGACAGCCGGTACCGGCTCGTGGACGGGACGCTCGTGACCCAGCCCAAGTACCCGATCTGGCTGGAGGGGTACGGGTGGGGCGTCGAGAACCACGGGGTCGATCCGGACGTCGAGGTCGTCGTCGCGCCCCAGGACCATGCGGCCGGTCGTGACCCGCAGTTGGACGAGGCGGTCCGGATCGCGCTCGCGGCGCTTGCGGAGAACCCGGCGAAGCAGCCTCCGGCGCTACCGGATCCGTCTGCGTCTGCCTAGTTCGGGTTCGTCGCGGGCTGCGGGCCCGGTGGGGGTTGATCGCGCAGTTCCCCGCGCCCCTGGAGATGCGCACTTCGTGCGCGATCTCCAGGGGGGCGGTGCCCCATCGGGGAAATGCGGCGCGAAGCGCCTGCATTTCAGGGGCGCGGGGCTGTGTTTATCAGCGGCTCCGCCGCGGGGCGCGAGAAGCCCCACCGGCCCGCACCCGGCCACGCCCCGCGACCCGGCAGATACGATGCCGCGAAGACCCGCACCCATCCGACCCGCACCCGAAGGGGGCCGAAGTTGACCGGGGAACCGCAGGCCGACTGCCTGTTCTGCAAGATCGTCGCCGGGGACGTACCCGCCACGATCGTCCGCGAGACGCCGACCACCGTCGCGTTCCGCGACATCAACCCCCAGGCCCCGACCCACGTCCTGGTCATCCCGCGCGTCCACCACCCGGACGCCGCCTCCCTCGCCGCGGCGGAGCCCCAGATCGCCGCTGATGTGCTGCGCGAGGCCGGCGAGGTCGCCGTCGAGGAGAAGCTGGACAGCCACCGCATCGTGTTCAACACGGGCAGCGGCGCCGGCCAGACCGTGTTCCACGCGCACGCCCACGTGCTCGGCGGCCGCGGCCTCCAGTGGCCCCCCGGATAACCGCCTGTGTCCGTACGTGAGTTCGTCGTCCTCGGCACCGCCAGTCAGGTGCCGACACGGCACCGCAACCACAACGGCTACCTGCTGCGCTGGGACGCCGAGGGCATCCTCTTCGATCCCGGAGAGGGCACCCAGCGCCAGATGCTGCGAGCCGGCGTCGCCGCGCACGACCTGAACCGGATCTGCGTCACGCACTTCCACGGCGACCACTCCCTCGGCCTCGCGGGCGTCATCCAGCGCATCAACCTGGACCGGGTCCCGCACCCGGTGACCGCCCACTACCCGGCCTCCGGGCAGCGGTTCTTCGACCGGCTCCGGTACTCCACCGCGTACCGGGAGACCGTCGACATCGCCGAGGAACCGGTCTCGGGGGAGGGCGCGGTGCTCGCCGACACCCCCGCGTACCGGCTCGAGGCACGCCTGCTGTCGCACCCCGTCGAGTCCTACGGGTACCGGCTCGTGGAGCCCGACGGCCGCCGCATGTTGCCCGAGGCGCTCGCCGCGCACGGCATCGCCGGACCCGACGTGGGCCGCCTCCAGCGGGACGGCGCACTGCGCGGCGTCACGCTCGACGACGTGAGCGAGGTGCGGCCGGGGCAGCGGGTCGCCTTCGTGATGGACACGAGGATGTGCGCGGGCGTCTCCGAGCTCGCCGAGGGCTGCGATCTGCTCGTCATCGAGTCGACGTTCCTCGACGAGGACGAGCGGCTCGCCGCGGACCACGGGCATCTGACGGCAGGCCAGGCCGCCCGCGTCGCCGCGCAGGCCGGGGTGCGGCACCTCGTGCTCACCCACTTCAGCCAGCGCTACTCCGACCCGGCCGAGTTCGAGCGGCAGGCGCGGGCCGCCGGGTACGAGGGCGAACTGACCGTCGCCCGCGACCTCGACCGGGTGCCGGTGCCCAAGCGCCGCTGAGCCGCCCCGGCACCGGGGCGGCCGCTGCGTACGATGGCCGGATGTCCCTCGCACCACTCGCCCGCATCCCCAAGGCCGAACTCCACCTGCACATCGAAGGCACCCTCGAACCCGAGTTGGCCTTCGAGCTCGCCGCACGCAACGGCGTCACCCTGCCGTACGCCGACACCGAGGCGCTGCGGCAGGCCTATCTCTTCGACGACCTGCAGTCCTTTCTCGATCTGTACTACGCGCTGATGGCCGTCCTCCTCACCGAGGACGACTTCGCGGATCTCGCCGACGCCTATCTCGCCCGTGCCGCGGAGCAGGGCGTGCGGCACGCCGAGATCTTCTTCGACCCGCAGGCCCACATGGCGCGCGGTGTCGGGATGGGGACCGTCGTGGAGGGGCTCACGCGGGCGCTCGCGCGCAGCGAGGAGCGGCACGGGATCTCCACGAAGCTCATCATGTGCTTCCTGCGGGACCAGTCCGCCGAGTCGGCGATGGAGACGCTGAGGGCCGCCGAGCCGTATCTCGACCGGATCGTGGGCGTGGGCCTCGACTCGGCCGAGGTCGGCAACCCCGCCTCCAAGTTCCGTGAGGTGTACGCGGCGGCGGGCGAGCTCGGGCTGCGCAAGGTCGCGCACGCGGGCGAGGAGGGCGACCCGTCGTACGTGTGGGAGGCCCTCGACGTCCTCGGTGTCGAGCGCGTCGACCACGGGCTGCGGTCCATGGAGGACCCCAAGCTCGTCGAGCGGCTCGTACGGGACCGGGTGCCGCTGACGCTGTGCCCGCTGTCGAACGTGCGGCTGCGGACGATCGACGTCCTGGAGGACCATCCGCTGCGCGCGATGATGGACGCCGGGCTGCTGTGCACCGTCAACTCCGACGACCCCGCCTACTTCGGCGGATACGTCGGGGACACCTTCCACGCCGTGCACGAGGCGCTCGGCATCGACCCCGAACGGGTGCGGCAGCTCGCCCGCAACTCGTTCGAGGCCTCCTTCCTCGACGGCAGCGAGGAGGACGAGGCCCGCCGGGCCCGCTACCTCGCCGAGGTCGACGCGTACGAGTTCTGAACGCGCGTCAGGACTGAGCCGTACGGGCCTGCGGACCCGCCGCCGTGAAGTCGCCCTGGACCGGGTCCGGGGCGGCCTCCGCGACGGCCGCCGGCATCTCGATCTCCACGACCGGCTGCTCGGGCACACCGGACGGCGGGACGATCGCGCCCACCGGGGCGCCGCTGCTGCGCCGTGCCGCACCCGCGAACAGCGGACGGCCCCCGGTGTGCAGGGCGACCGCCGTGAGCGGCAGCGCGAGCAGGACGAGGAGCGTGGCGAGCGCCGCGCCCATCACCGGGAAGCCCACCGCCTGCGACAGCGAGCTGCCCACGAGCGGGCCGCAGGCCGTGCCCAGCGAGGACGCCGAGCCGACCAGGACCGCCCAGCGGCCGCGCGGGTCGAGCGAGGCGGCCAGGCCCAGCAGGTAGGAGAGCACCACCGGGTACAGGGTGTTCCAGGCGATCTCGCCGGTCGCGAAGGTGCCCAGGCCGTCCGCGCGGGCGCTGACCGCGATGCAGCAGGCGATCAGGGCCGTGCCGAGACCGATGGGCAGGGCGCGGCCCAGCCGCGCGCCGAGGGCGCCCGCGCCAATCACGCCGAGCAGTCCGGCGCCGAGCGCCACCGCGAACACGCTGCCGACCGTGATCTCGCTCAGGCCCGCCTGCTCCGTGCCGATGCGGCTGCTGACGCCCCACAGCGAGTTCTGTGCCATCGACCAGCACACGATCACCGCGGCCAGGACCATGCCCGAGCGGGCGTGGGGGAGCGGGGTGTGCGGGGCCTGGACGGGGCTGTTGTCCTCGGTCGCGGGCTCAGGCAGGCGGTTCGTCGCCGGCCACACCGTGAGGGCCGTCAGCGCGAGGGCCGCGAACGGGACGGCGTGGCCCGTGCTGATCCTCGGGATCGTCAGGTAGAGGGCGCCCGCGAGCGCCGAGACGCTCAACAGGCCCAGCGTGGACGCCCGGTGAGGGTCTTTCTGCGCGGCGATCCCCGTCGCGGCCACCGCCGTCGCCGTGCCCGAGCCGAAGCCGCCGAGCATCGCACCCGCGACGACCAGCGGGACGGTGCCGGTGAGCGCCGCCGTGCCGTAGCCGAGCGCGGCCAGGAGCAGTCCCGCGCGGGCCGCTCTGCGCGGGCCGATGCGTTCGACGCGGGACGCGAGCGTGAAGCCCGCGGTGGCCGAGCTCAGCAGCAGCGCACTGCCGACGAGACCGGCCTGGGTGGGAGAGAGCGCCAGGCTGTCGGCGACACGGCCGACGACGGTGGGCAGCAGATAGGCGGCGAGATATCCGGCCGTGAAGAGGGCTATGAGAGCGGGCCGGGGGGTGCGCGACGACACGGGCGATCCTGGAGAACGGCCCCCTGCCTTGGACGCTGTTTTGGGCAAGGGGGTGGTAAGGCCGGGGGAGGGGTTGAACGCCGGCGTCTTTGCGAACGGGACGGAACCGTGGACGCCGGGTGCGGGCCAATTTGTATCAAGCGGGAAGGGGGCTGCGGGGCGCGGGGTGGTGTGAGCTGGGGCACATTCGGTTTGGGTGGGGTGGGGCCGGGTAGCAGTGCGGATTTTCCGGGGGTGGACCTTCGTGACGGGTTGATGTCGGGGACCCGTCGCAGAGGGGTGTTTCGGGCACACTGTGCGGACCCGTACCACCTGCAGGGAGCGTGATGTGAACCCCGTCGAACCGGACCGCACCGACCCCCTGGCTCCGCTGCGGCGGCCCGGCGACCCCGCCTGCGACGTCTATCTGACGGGCACCGTCTTCCTCGACATCGTGTTCACCGGGCTCGACAGCGCGCCCGTGCGCGGCACCGAGTCCTGGGCCCGCGGCATGGGATCCAGCCCCGGGGGCGTCGCCAACATGGCCACCGCGCTGGCCCGGCTCGGGCTGCGGACCTCGCTGGCGGCGGCCTTCGGGGACGACCACTACGGCGAGTACTGCTGGGACACGCTGGAGCGCGGCGAGGGGATCGACCTCGGGCTCTCGCGGACGGTCCCGGGCTGGCACTCGCCGGTCACCGTCTCCATGGCGTACGAGGGCGAGCGGACCATGGTCAGCCACGGGCACGAGCCGCCGCCGGAGGAGCCCGCGCCCCGCTGCCCGCCGCCGGCCCGGGCGGCCGTGGCGTCCCTGGTGCCAGGGGTGTCCGCGCCCTGGGTGGGGGACGCGGCCCGGGCCGGGACGCGGATCTTCGCCGACGTCGGCTGGGACGACACCGGGCGCTGGGATCTGGGGGCCCTGGGCGACCTCTCGGAGTGCGAGGCCTTCCTGCCGAACGCGGAGGAGGCCATGCGGTACACGGGCACGTCCTGTCCCCGGGCCGCCGCGCACGCGCTGACGGAGCACGTCCCGGTCGCCGTGGTGACGCTGGGCGCGGAGGGTGCCTACGCGGTGGACGGGCGGACCGGGGAGACCGCGTCCGTCCCGGCGATCCAGGTCGAGGCGATGGACCCGACCGGGGCGGGGGACGTGTTCGTCGCCGGGTTCGTCACCAGCACGCTGGCCGGGTGGCCGCTGGCGGACCGGCTGGCCTTCGCGGGACTCACGGCGGCCCTCTCGGTGCAGGAGTTCGGGGGGTCGCTGTCGGCGCCCGGCTGGTCGGAGATCGGGGCGTGGTGGCGGCAGATCCAGGCGTACGAGGAGCGGGGGGCGCAGGATCCGGCGGCGCTGGAGCGGTACGCGTTTCTCGAGCTGCTGGTGCCCGCCGGGGTGCGGCCGTGGCCGCTGCGGCGGGCCGTGCCGACGATCGGGTTCGGCCGCTCCATGTGAGCGCGCGGGAAGGGAGGGCGGCCGCCCGGTGCCTTTTGGCGGCTTTCCGTTTCGTGCCGACCGGTGCGTGGGCGGGTACGGGGCCGCACGGGGCATGTCCGTGCTCGCCATCTCGAAGGCGCCGCCCGCTGTGTCGGTGCGGGGCAGCCTGTGCTCGGGTGCTGCGCGCGGACATGCCCCGTGCGGCCCCTTCCGTCTCGTGCCCGACGGGCGGCCGGTGGCGCGGAAACGGTTCCCGTGCGGGCCCTTCCGTCTCGTGCCCGTTGGGCGGTCGGTGGCGCGGAAAACGGCTCGGTCGGCGAGGTGGGGGCGTCGTACCCTTGAACGCGTCAGACCACGGCTGTCACAAGGAGACTGCGGCCCTCGGGGCCCGCCCATGACGCAGACATCAACCCGCGCGCAGTTCACCGTTCCCGCGAAGCACCCCATGGTCGAGGTGCTCGGTTCGGGCGACGCGCTGCTGCGAGTCATCGAGAGGGCCTTCCCGGAGGCCGACATCCATGTCCGGGGCAACGAGGTCAGTGCGGTGGGTGAGCCGCGGGACGTGGCGCTCATCCAGCGGCTGTTCGACGAGATGGTGCTGGTGCTGAGGACGGGGGCTCCGATGTCGGAGGATGCGGTCGAGCGGTCGATTGCGATGCTGAAGGGCGAGGGGGAGGAAACTCCGGCGGAGGTTCTCACGCAGAACATCCTGTCGTCGCGGGGGCGGACGATCCGGCCGAAGACGCTCAACCAGAAGCGCTATGTCGATGCCATCGACAAGCACACGATCGTCTTCGGGATCGGGCCCGCCGGTACCGGCAAGACGTACCTGGCCATGGCCAAGGCCGTGCAGGCACTGCAGAGCAAGCAGGTCAACCGCATCATTCTCACGCGGCCCGCGGTGGAGGCCGGCGAGCGCCTGGGATTCCTGCCCGGAACGCTCTACGAGAAGATCGACCCCTACCTGCGGCCGCTCTACGACGCGCTGCACGACATGCTGGACCCGGACTCCATTCCCCGGCTGATGGCTGCCGGGACCATCGAGGTCGCGCCGCTGGCGTACATGCGCGGCAGGACCCTGAACGACGCCTTCATCATCCTGGACGAGGCGCAGAACACCTCTCCCGAGCAGATGAAGATGTTCCTCACCCGGCTCGGATTCGACTCGAAGATCGTCATCACCGGTGACGTCACGCAGGTCGACCTTCCGGGCGGGACCAAGAGCGGGCTGCGGCAGGTGCAGGAGATCCTGGACGGGGTCGCCGACGTGCACTTCTCGCGGCTGTCGTCGCAGGATGTCGTCCGGCACAAGCTGGTCGGCCGTATCGTCGACGCGTACGAGAAGTACGACACCGAGCACGGTACGGAGAACGGCACCCACCAGGGCCGCCCCAGAGGGAAGTAGAACGACTGCGTCATGTCGATCGACGTCAACAACGAGTCCGGCACCGAGGTCGACGAGCAGGCGATCCTCGACATCGCCCGCTACGCGCTGATGAGGATGCGCATCCACCCGCTCTCCGAGCTCTCGGTGATCGTGGTGGACGCCGATGCCATGGAGCAGCTCCACGTGCAGTGGATGGACCTGCCGGGGCCCACGGACGTCATGTCCTTCCCGATGGACGAGCTGCGGCCGCCCATGAAGGACGACGAGGAGCCCCCGCAGGGCCTGCTCGGGGACATCGTGCTGTGCCCCGAGGTGGCCAAGAAGCAGGGTGAGGACGCGCCGACCCAGCACTCCATGGACGAGGAGCTTCAGCTCCTGACCGTCCACGGGGTGCTGCACCTGCTGGGGTACGACCACGAGGAGCCCGACGAGAAGGCCGAGATGTTCGGGCTCCAGGCGGCGATCGTGGACGGGTGGCGCGGTGAGAAGGGGCTGACGGGGCCGTCGCCGGCGCCGACCGTGTCATGAGTTTCTCGTTGATCGCCGGTGCTGTCGCGCTGGTTGTCGTGGCGTGGCTCGCCGCCTGCGCCGAGGCCGGGCTCGCCCGAGTCTCCAGCTTCCGGGCCGAGGAGGCCGTGCGGTCCGGGCGGCGCGGTGGGGCCAAGCTCGCCCAGGTCGCGGCCGACCCGACGCGCTATCTGAACGTCGCCCTGCTGGTGCGCGTCGCCTGCGAGATGGCCGCCGCGGCCCTGGTGACGTACGCCTGTCTCGAGGAGTTCCGCGAGACCTGGCAGGCGCTGCTCGTGGCCATCGGCGTCATGGTGCTCGTCTCGTACGTCGCCGTGGGCGTCTCGCCGCGGACCATCGGGCGGCAGCACCCGCTCAACACGGCCACGGCCGCCGCGTACGTGCTGCTGCCGCTGGCCCGGATCATGGGGCCCATCCCCTCGCTGCTCATCCTGATCGGCAACGCGCTCACCCCCGGCAAGGGCTTCCGGCGCGGGCCGTTCGCCTCCGAGGCCGAACTGCGGGCCATGGTCGACCTCGCCGAGAAGGAATCCCTCATCGAGGACGAGGAGCGCCGCATGGTGCACTCCGTCTTCGAGCTCGGGGACACGCTCGTGCGCGAGGTCATGGTGCCGCGCACCGACCTCGTGGTGATCGAGCGGTACAAGACCATCCGGCAGGCCCTGACCCTGGCGTTGCGGTCCGGATTCTCGCGGATTCCCGTGGTGGGGGAGAGCGAGGACGACGTCGTGGGCATCGTGTATCTGAAGGACCTGGTCCGCAAGACGCACATCTCCCGGGACGCCGAGGCCGAGCTGGTCTCCACGGCCATGCGGCCCGCCGCGTTCGTCCCGGACACCAAGAACGCGGGCGATCTGCTGCGGGAGATGCAGCAGCTGCGCAATCACGTCGCCGTGGTCATCGACGAGTACGGCGGCACGGCCGGCATCGTGACCATCGAGGACATTCTCGAGGAGATCGTCGGGGAGATCACGGACGAGTACGACCGTGAGCTGCCGCCCGTGGAGGAGCTGGGCGACGACCGGTTCCGGGTGACCGCGCGGCTCGACATCGGGGACCTCGGCGAGCTGTACGGGCTCGAGGAGTTCGACGACGAGGACGTCGAGACCGTGGGCGGCCTGCTCGCCAAGGCCCTGGGGCGGGTGCCCATCGCGGGCGCCTCCGCGGTGGTCGAGCTGCCGGACGGGCGCGTGCTGCGGCTCACCGCCGAGGCCCCGGCCGGCCGGCGCAACAAGATCGTCACCGTGCTCAGCGAGCCCGTGGAGGCCGCGGGTGACTCCTGACGCGCTGCGGGCGCTGTGCCTCTCCTTCAACGCCGCCGTGGAGGAGTTTCCCTTCCGGCCGGAGATCTCCGTGTTCAAGGTGCTGGGGAAGATGTTCGCCCTCAGCCACCTCGACGGGGAGCCGCTGACCGTCAACCTCAAGTGCGACCCCGAGGACGCCCTCCGCCTCCGGACCCAGTACGAGGGCCTCGTCGTCCCCGGATGGCACATGAACAAGCGGCACTGGAACACGGTGAGCGCGGGCGAGCTGCCCGAGCGGGTGGTGCGCGAGCTCGTCGAGGACTCGTACGACCTCGTGGTCGCGGGACTGCCGCGGGCGGAGCGGCTGAAGCTCGATCGGGGCTGACGCGCGGGCGCGCGACCCCTTGCGCTCCGAAATGGCCGACTGCCCCTCTCCCCAACAAGGGCGTGCAGCGGCAGAATGGGGGTGTGCGGTGCCCCACGGCGCCACCGTTCCGTGCCATCTGCCAGGAGAACTCGGAACGGCGCGCCTGTCTCGGGCCTCCGCCGCCATTGGCCCCGGCTGTCAGGTCGGGGCCGATTGCTGTCACACGTAGGGCAGGATCCACTCTTCAGCGATCTTGTGGACCGCGATGAGCAGGTTGATCAGCGGGATGATCTGAGCCACCCGCTCGCCCCACTTGCGCTTGGCTTTCTGCGGACGGATCCCTCCTTCCTCTGCCTGATGTCCGGTCATGTCACTTGATCCTTTCGCGCCTTCAAGTGCCCTTGGTTCAAGCCGAGTTGGGCCTGATGTCGATCAACTCCCCTTTCTGATCATTCCTGTTGGTCTAGTCATCTTCGATGTACCATATCGCCATGGCCCGAACGGGGGTAGTACTTACGAACCACCACTTTTGGAGGGGCGCAAAATGCAACATGGCAGACTGCGGGGTACTGTGAGCGCGAACAGATCACACTCGGTGTGTGCGATGCGCGGGCGGGGTGTGGTGGCGATTGACGGGTTGCAAGTCAGAGGTCTCGATGAGTCGTATGGATGACTGCTATGTTGCACATCGCGGGATGCGATCGGGGGTGAAGCAGTCATGACAGAGAAGAGTGCGGCTGTTCTGCGGCTTCGTCTGCGGGCGGAGCTGCGTAAGGCGCGGATTACGGCCGGTCTGACGCAGCGCGAGGTCGCGGACCGGATGGAGTGGAGTCCGTCCAAGCTCATCCGGATCGAGGCGGGGGAGGTCGGTATCTCCGTCAATGACCTGCGTCCGCTCGTCGCCGCCTACGGGATCTCGGACCGGCGGAAGCTGGAGGAGCTGCTCGAGATGGCCCGTGGGAGCCGGCGCATGCCGTTCTCCGAGTACCGGGACATGTTCAGCAAGGACTTCATGCAGTTCCTGGCGCTGGAGTCGGCCGCCTCGGTCAACCGTCAGTTCGGCTCGCTGGTCATTCCAGGTCTGCTGCAGACCGAGGAGTACATGAGAGCCGTGATCGGGGCCTTCAGCAAGGACGTGCCCGAGGAGCGGATCGAGCGCGGGGTCGAGGCCCGGCTCGCCCGGCAGGAGGTGCTGGAGCCTGCCGGTAACTGCGAGTTCGTCTTCATTCTGGACGAGTCGGTGGTGCGCCGGGTGGCGGGCGGCAGAGGAGTGATGAGGGCGCAGCTGGAGCACCTTGCGGAGCTCGCGGGGCGTCCCAACATCACCTTGCAGATCCTTCCGTTCAGCATCGGCGCACACCCTGGGATCCAGGGGCCGTTCACGCTGTTCGAGTTCAAGGACGAGGCGATGGAGGACGCCCTGTTCCTCGAGGACTCCCGCGGTATCACCACTGCTGGGAACTCGAGTGAGGAGACGCGGCGGTACCTGGAGCGCTTCTGGGAGCTTGAGGACCTGGCGCTCAAGCAAGGGGTCGACGTGGTGCTCCGGCGTCTCGCGGAGCGCGTCGCCGAGGGGGGAGAGGACCTGGAGGCGCTGCTGCAGCAGGATCCTGCCTGAGGGCGAGGAGGCGCCAACTTCCCGATGTTGTCGGCAAGTTGGCGCAATTTGGCATGCTCAGATTTGTTGCATCCGCCACTATCATCGATAGTACGGTCGCGTATCCCTGCGGTCGATGTGCGGGGCGCCCTGGCTGGAGTGTCCGCGACGGGGGTGGAGGTAGAGCGTGGGCGAGTCACGGACTTGGCGTAAGAGCAGTGCGAGTGGTCCTGAAGGTGGCAACTGTGTCGAGGTCGCCCTTGCCGGGACTGAAGTGTGCGTCCGGGATTCCAAGCGTCGGCGCGGCGAGATCGTGGCGGTCGGCCCGACTGCCTGGGAGTCCTTCCTGGGCTACGTGAGCGAATCGCCGTCCGGGGAGCGCCCGGGTGCTCAGGGAGCGTAACGCCCTCCTTATGCTCACCCCATGACTGAGAGCACCGACCTCACCGCAGAGGACCGCAAGATCGTCACGCTGGCTCGTTCGGCCCGGGCCCGGAACGGGGTGGCCGAAGGGGCCGCCGTGCGGGACGAGACGGGGCGTACGTACGTGGCCGGGACGGTCGCGCTGGACTCGCTCAAGCTCAGCGCGCTGCAGACGGCCGTCGCGATGGCCGTCGCGTCCGGGGCGCAGTCCCTGGAGGCGGCCGCCGTGGTGACCGAAGCGGAAGGTGCCGCGGACGCGGACCGGGCCGCTGTGGCGGACCTCGGCGGGGCCGGCACTCCCGTGATCGTGGCCGGGACCGACGGGGTCGTGAAGGTGTCCGTCACCGCCGGCTGAGCGGCGGGAAAATGAGCGGTCCGTGCTGAGGCACGGGCCGCTTTTTGTTGCCCGACTGACAGGTGTTCCAAGGAACTTGCCATCATCTGATGGGCCATCAGCTGATGCGGTTCGACTCCATTGACTTTTCACACAACCCACACGTCAATGTGCGCAGTCGGCGCGAAACCGGCACCGGAGCCGCCGCGCCCACACCCATCAGGAGGGGACGTCCATGGGTTCCACCAGTCGAAGACGCCGCGGCTGGGCCGCGCTGCTCGGGGCCGCCGCGCTCGCGGTCACCGCGGGCGGCACGCTCGCCGCACCGGCCAGCGCCGCCGCCCAGTCCACCGACGTGGACTTCGCCACGCACTGCATCCCGCCCGCCATCGCCGGCATCCCGCCGATCGACGGCACCACCACGGCCCGGATCGATGTCGACAACGCCGCCCCCAAGGTCGGCGACACCGTCACCGTGACGTACACCGTGGTCAAGCCCGCCGCCAGCAACCCGGTGGACCTCGCCCTGCCGGCCGACATCATGACGCCGACCGGCAAGGTCGTCCTCGGGGGCGCGCAGGGCGGGGAGATCACCGTCGCCGGGCCGAAGAAGAACGAGCCGGTGCCCGGCAAGGGCGCCTTCCCGTCCTTCTCCATGACCGGCACGTTCACGGTCACGTCGCCGGGCGCGATCAACCTGTCGCCGGGCGACTACAACATCCACACCAGCTACATCATGGAGCTGGACACCCCGTGCACGGTGACGAACGGGCCCGCGCCCGTCTCCGAGACCGTGAACGCCACGGACGGCGGCGGCACCACCAACCCGCGGGCCATCCAGCTCGGCACGGCCTCCGGGAAGCCCGGTGACGCGGTCACCGTCTCCGGCAGCAAGTTCACCCCGGGTGCCTCCGTCACGCTGGCCGGCCGCGCCGGTGCCGCGCAGACCGGCGACACCGCCACCGTCACCGCCGACGACCAGGGCTCCTTCAGCGGCTCCCTGACCGTCAACGACAAGACGACCACCGGGGTCGTCGCCTACGAGGGAGGTGCCTGGAGCGACGACAAGGGCGCCGGGCCCGCGGCGTACGTCGTCATCGACGACAGTCCGGTGCCGCCGGGCAGCCAGAAGATCAAGGCGTCCGTGAAGGCGGGCACGCTGTCGATGACCCAGGCCGGTGACACCGTCGAGCTCGGTGCCGTCGACTACGGGCAGGGCGGCGCCGCCAAGGGCGACCTGCAGACGGTGACCGTCAAGGACTTCCGCGGCGGCCCCGCGGGCTGGTCCCTGACCGGCAAGGTCACCGACTTCACCGGGCCCGGCGGCGCCTCCATCGGGGGCGACAAGCTGAGCTGGACCCCGAAGTGCGCCACCAAGGCGGGCAGCCCGAGCACCTGCAAGGCCGGATCCGCCGGGGCCGTCGGCTCCGCGGGCGCCACCCTCGCGTCGGCGCCGGACGCCGCCGCCACCGGCGGCGAGTTCACGGTCGACGCCGGGCTCTCGCTGAACGTGCCGCAGTTCACGGCGCCCGGATCGTACGCGGGCGTCCTCACCCTCACGCTCGCCTGAGTCCCGACCCGGACGAGCCGTGAGCGAGCCGGGCGCGCACCCGCCCGGCATCGCCGTTCCCCTCCCGCCTTCCCCTGTCTCCTCCTGTCGTCGTTCTCCTCCGCCTTCGCCGCCCGCCCCGGGGGTCCCGCACCGATGCGCAAGCCGTCCCGTGCCGTCCTGCTTCTGCTGCTCCTCGGCTGCCTGCTGAGCGGCGCGCCCGCCCAGGCCGCCGACAACGGCAGCTGGTCCGTCTTCCCCTACGCCACCGAGCTCGCCCGGCGCCCCTACTTCCACCTCTCCGCCGACCCCGGCGACACCCTGCGCGACCGTGTCGTCGTCGCCAACAAGACCGCGCGCCCCCTCACCTTCCGGCTCTACGCGGCCGACGCGTACAACACCGCGCGCGACGGCGGCTTCGCCGTGCGGACGCGCAAGGAGAAGCAGCGCGGCGTCGGCGTCTGGGCCCGCCCCGCCCGCACCCGCGTCACCGTCCCGCCCCGCGGCCGGGTCACCGTCCCGATCACGATCAAGGTGCCCGAGCGCGCCGAGCCCGGCGATCACCCCGGCGCGATCGTCGCCCTCGACGAGCGGGTCGACCGCGGCGACGGCTCCCTCGCCCTGGGCGTGCAGCGCGCCGTCGCCGCCCGCGTCTACCTGCGGGTCAGCGGTCCGACGATGCCCGCGATCAGCGTCGAGCAGGTGAAGGTCGAGCACAGCCGGCCCATGGTGCCGGGCACCGGGCCGAGCACCGCCGTCATCTCGTACACCCTGCGCAACCGCGGCAACGTCACCCTCGACCCGTCCGTGCGGCTGCACGCCGGCGGGCTCTTCGGGCGCACGCTGCTGGCCCGCTCCCTGTCCGGGACGCCCGCCGAACTGCTGCCCGGGCAGCGGGTCCGGCTCACCACGCGGTGGAACGGGGCCCCGCAGTTCGACCGGGGCGACATCACGCTCACCGCGAGCGCCCGCGAGACCCGCGAGTCGGCGAGCGTCTCGTATCTGGCGCTTCCGTGGGTGTTCGTGCTCGTCGTGGCCGCGCTGCTCGTGACCGGGGCCACTCTGACGGTCCGCGCGCGGCGGTCCCGGAGAGGCGCAGGTCACATATAAGCCCTGATCAGGGGGTTACGTGAGCGTCCTCACGTCGGGCTCGGGCGGGGCCGGAAGGCCCCTCGGGCGAATCGGACAAAACTGCGTGTTTAAGGCGCGCAAGGGACTTTGGTCCCGGTACTTATGGGGACCGAAGAAAGGACCAAAGTCCCGTTCGGTGGGACCGGGGACCCAAAAAACGAGCCTTGCCGCGGGCCATGGTGGAGCAGTCGCCCGGCGCCGAGAGGTTCCGGCAGCGCACCCCGTCACGGGAGGCGCGGCGACACCCCCGACCCCGAACAAAGGTTTCTTACGTGTTCAGCTTCGCCCGTACCGCCACCGCCGCCCGCACCAACCGCGCCCGTCGCTTCGCCGCCGGAGCCGTGCTCGCCGGCGCCGTCGGCACCGCCGTCTTCGCCGGCACCGGCAGCGCGTCCGCCGCGCCCGCCGCCTCCGGCTGGGACGCCGTCGCGCAGTGCGAGTCGACCGGCAACTGGTCGGCGAACACCGGCAACGGCTTCTCCGGCGGCCTGCAGTTCACGCCGTCCACCTGGGCCGCGTACGGCGGCACCCAGTACGCCCCGGCCGCGCACCAGGCCAGCAAGGGCGAGCAGATCGCCGTCGCCAACAAGGTGCTCGCCTCGCAGGGCAAGGGCGCCTGGCCCGTCTGCGGCGCCAAGCTCTGAGCCGCACCACCAGTCAGCGACTGACTCAGACGGCGTCGGGGCCCCGTTCGCCCGTCCGCACCCGCACCACGGTGTCGACGGGCACGGCCCAGACCTTGCCGTCGCCGATCTTCCCGGTGCGCGCCGCCCGCACGACCGCTTCCATCACGGGCTCCGCGTCGTCGTCCGCGACGACCACCTCGATGCGCACCTTCGGCACCAGATCCACCCGGTACTCGGCGCCCCGGTACACCTCCGTGTGGCCCCGCTGGCGCCCGTACCCGCTGGCCTCGGTCACCGTCAGACCGTGCACACCCAGCTCCTGCAACGCCGTCTTCACCTCGTCGAGGCGAAACGGCTTCACGACCGCGGTGATCAGCTTCATGATGTGACCCTTCCGGCGACAGGAGTGCTGCCCTGCGGGGCACCGTGCCCGAGGACGCCGTGATCGTAAGCGGTCTCCGCGTGCGCCGTCTGGTCCAGGCCCGTGCGCTCCTCGTCCTCACCGGCCCGGAAGCCCATCAGCCGGTCGATCGCCTTCCCGATCCCGTACGTCACGAGGAACGTGTACGCCGCCACGACCAGCACCGCGAGCAATTGCTTGCCCAGCTGACCGAACCCGCCGCCGTACAGCAGACCCTCCTTGTCCGCCGAGCCCGTCATCGCCGACGTGGCGAACAGGCCGATCAGGACCGTGCCCACCACCCCGCCCACGAAGTGCACGCCGACCACGTCCAGCGAGTCGTCGTAGTCGAAGCGGAACTTCCAGGCGACCGCGTACGAACACACGACACCGGCCGCGAGCCCGACCACGGCCGCGCCGAGCACCCCCACGACCCCGCACGCCGGGGTGATCGCGACGAGTCCGGCGACCGCGCCCGACGCGGCGCCGAACGTCGTCGGATGCCCGTCCCGCTTCTGCTCCACGAACAGCCAGCCGAGCAGCCCCGTACAGCCCGCGATCAGCGTGTTGAACAGGGACGCCGCGGCCAGCCCGTTCGCGCCGAGCGCCGAACCTCCGTTGAAACCGAGCCAGCCGAACCACAGCAGGCCCGCGCCCAGGACCACCATCGGCAGGTTGTGCGGGCGCATCGCGTCCTTCTTGAACCCGAGCCGCGGCCCGAGCACCAGACACAGCGCGAGCCCCGACGCGCCCGACGCGATCTCGACGACCAGGCCGCCCGCGAAGTCCAGCGCGCCCAGGTGGTGCGCGATCCAGCCGCCCGGCCCCCACACCCAGTGCGCGACCGGGACGTATACGAGCAGCGCCCACACCGGCACGAAGACCAGCCACGCCCCGAACCTCGTGCGGTCCGCGACCGCGCCGCTGATCAGCGCCGCCGTCAGGATCGCGAAGGTCAGCTGGAACGTGGTGAAGAGGAAGGTGGGGACGGTGCCGGTCACGTCGTCCGGGCCCACCCCCGCCATGCCCGCGTGCCCCAGATCCCCGATCAGACCCGCGAACGCGTCGTCGCCGAAGGCCAGCGAATAGCCCGCCACCAGCCACACCACCGTCACCAGGGCGATCGACACGAAGCTCATCATCAGCATGTTGAGGACGCTCTTCGTGCGGACCATGCCCCCGTAGAACAGGGCCAGGCCCGGGGTCATCAGCAGAACGAGCGCGGTCGCGGCGAGCAGCCAGGCCGTGTCACCCGTGTCGAGGGCGGCGGCTACCGGGGCGGCGAGGGGAGGGGGCGTGGGAGGCATGCGGGCCAGCGTCACCGGCCCGCGTTTCCGTTGTCGCACCCCGGGGTTTCCGCCGTGTTTCGTGTCACCCCGGTGTTACGAGACCCTCACGGTGCCGCACGGCTTCGCGGATCAGGGACAATGGGCGCCATGAGCGTTCACACCCCCGCTGCCGGACCTGCCCACCGCGCCGGCTTCGCCTGCTTCGTCGGCCGCCCCAACGCGGGCAAGTCCACCCTCACGAACGCTCTGGTCGGCAAGAAGGTCGCGATCACCGCCGACCAGCCGCAGACCACGCGGCACACCGTGCGCGGCATCGTGCACCGTGACGACGCGCAGCTGATCCTGGTCGACACCCCCGGGCTCCACAAGCCGCGCACCCTGCTCGGCGAGCGGCTCAACGACGTGGTGCGCACCACCTGGGCCGAGGTCGACGTGATCGGCTTCTGCCTGCCCGCGAACGAGAAGCTCGGCCCCGGCGACCGGTTCATCGCCAAGGAACTCGCGTCGATCAAGAAGACGCCGAAGATCGCGATCGTCACCAAGACCGACCTCGTCGACAGCAAGCAGCTCGCCGAGCAGCTCATCGCCATCGACCAGCTCGGCAAGGAGCTCGGCTTCGAGTGGGCCGAGATCATCCCGGTCTCCGCCGTCGGCGACAAGCAGGTCGACCTGCTCGCCGACCTCATCGTGCCGCTGCTGCCCGAGGGCCCGGCGCTCTACCCGGAGGGCGACCTCACCGACGAGCCCGAGCAGGTCATGGTCGCCGAGCTGATCCGCGAGGCCGCGCTCGAAGGCGTCCGCGACGAGCTGCCGCACTCCATCGCCGTCGTCGTCGAGGAGATGCTGCCGCGCGAGGACCGCCCCGCCGACAAGCCGCTCCTCGACATCCACGCCTTCGTCTACATCGAGCGGCCCAGCCAGAAGGGCATCATCATCGGCCCCAAGGGCAAGCGCCTCAAGGACGTCGGCATCAAGTCCCGCAAGCAGATCGAGGCGCTCCTCGGCACGCCGGTCTACCTGGACCTGCATGTGAAGGTCGCCAAGGACTGGCAGCGCGACCCCCGCCAGCTCCGCAAGCTCGGCTTCTGACCCCGGCCCCGGCCCCGGCCCCGGTCCTCGTACTCCTTACTCGTACACGGTCGGGCTCGGGGCCAGGTCCTGGAGTCCGATCACCCGCAGCAGCTCCAGCCGCTCGTACGCCGGGGTGCCCGGGCGTGCCGAGTGCACGACGAGCTGCTGGTCGTGGCCGGCGCCCAGCAGCACCTCGCAGTCCAGGTCGAGCACGCCGACGACCGGGTGCACGAAGCGCTTCGGCGACGGGCGGTCCACGACCACGTCGTGCGCCGCCCACATCTCCTCGAACTCCGCCGACGCGGACCGCAGTTCGCGGACGAGCGCGGCCGGGCCCGGGTCGTCCGGGCGGGCCGCCGCGACGGCGCGCAGGCCCGCCACATGGGCGCGGCCGAGCCCCTCGTGCTGGTCGGCGGGGAACAGGGTGCGGGTCGCCGGGTCCGTGAACCAGCGGCGGATCATGTTCGTGCCCACGTGGTCGCCCGTCAGCGCCATCGACATCGCGTTCTGCGCGAGCACCTCGCCCCAGTCGCCGAACACCGTCGCCGGCAGATCGTGCAGCCGGTCCAGGATCAGCAGCAGCCCCGGGCGGACATGCCCCGACGAGGTGCCCGGCCGCGGCGGCTCCTCGCCCGCCAGATGGAACAGATGGTCCCGCTCGGCCTCCGTCAGGCGCAGCGCGCGGGCCAGCGCCGTCAGCATCTGGCGCGAGGGGTGCGAGCCGCGGCGCTGCTCCAGCCGCGTGTAGTAGTCCGCGGACATCCCGGCGAGCTGCGCCACCTCCTCGCGGCGCAGGCCCGGGGTACGGCGGCGCGGGCCCGTGGGCAGGCCCACGTCCGGGGGGTTCAGGCGACTGCGGGAGCGGCGCAGGAAGTCGGCGAGTTCGGCACGGTTCACGTCTTTCAGCATGGCTCGCCGCCGGGTCCGTATCCAGGGAGTGCCGCTCCCTGGATAACCGCGTCTCTCCCGCCGGGGAGGCGGCGGGCGGAGGCTTCAGCCACGGCCGGTACGGCCACGGCCGGTACGGCCACGGCCGGTTCGGCCACGGCTGGTTCGGCCACTTTGCCTACGAGGACGAGGAGACGGCCATGCTGACATTGGTGACGGGTGCGACGGGTCAGGTCGGGCGGCGGTTCGTGCCGCGGCTGCTGCGGGCGGCCCCGCACGGGGACCGGGTGCGGGTGCTGGTGCGGGAGGCGGAGCGCGGGGAGGAGTTCGCGGAGCTCGGGGCCGAGGTCGTCGTCGGGGACCTGCGGGACGCGGAGACCCTCGGGAAGGTGACGGCCGGGGTGGACGCGGTCGTGAACGTCGCGGCGGCGTTCCGGGGAGTCCCGGACGAGGAGGCGCGCGCGGTCAACCGGGACGCGGCGATCGAGCTCGGGCGGGCCGCGGTGGCCTCAGGCGTCGGCAGGTTCGTGCAGGTCAGCACGGGGCTGGTGTACGGCGCGGGGCGGGGGCGGGCGCTCGTCGAGTCGGACGGGTCGGTGCCGGGCGGGCACCTGTGGGGCGCCTACCCCGAGTCCAAGTGGGAGGCCGAACAGGGGCTCGCGGGACTCTCCGGGCTCGGTGATCTGCGGATCGGGCGCCTGCGCTTCGTGTACGGGGACGGGGACCCGCACCTCGACACCGCCGTGGAGTGGGCCCCCGGGTGGGCCGGGATGCAGCGGCTGCACCTCGGGCACCACGCGGATGTGGGCCAGGGCCTGTTGCGGCTCCTGTACGCGCCGGGTGCGTCCGGCGCCTACAACATCGCGGACGACGCTCCGCTCACCACGATCGACCTGCTCACCTTCGCGGGTGTGGAGGTCCCGCCGTCCGTCTCCGAGCGGAAGACCACGGACCCCTGGCACGCGGTCCTCTCCACGTCCCGCATCCGCCATGAACTGGGCTACCGCCCCCTGTACCCGTCCCTCTGGTCGGCCCAGGCGGCCGGCGCCCTGTGATCACGCTCGGGCGGTGGCCCCTTGTGGCGGGGCCGCAGCGGAGCCCACTTCCGCACGGAGCCTCCCCCTTCCCTGGGCCGCCGCCCGAGCCCGGCCCTCCTGGGCACGGTGCTGTATCGACGCGCGGGCCCGACACGTCCTCCGGCAACGGCTGCGCAGCGTGCCCCACGGCACAGCCACATCCGGCGCCGTCGTACGGCCTGCGCGCAGCCCCTATCCCACCCACCCGCCCCCGCCGGGGGCGTCGGGGCGGCGCCGCGCGGGCCCCCGCGGCGCGCGCGTCTCCCCCCGCGCCGAAAGTCGCGCGCCGCCGGGTGACCCCG
>NZ_JBHYTK010000006.1:37971-66506 GCF_042749255.1 Streptomyces sp. NPDC059524
CAGATACCCCGGGCGCCGGCGTCGGGCTTGGGGTGCGGCCCCCCCCCCCCCCCCCCCCCCCCCGGGGGCCCTCGGCCCGGCGCCGGGCGTACCCGAGTGGCGACTGGTTCGCGGCGAATCGATATGTGGCTCCGCAGCGTGGGAGCCGCTCAGCATGACGGTGTGGCTGTCGGCGATAATGCTCGGTTCCTACGGCCGCGCTGTAGCGGGTCCCGCAGTACACAGCTACGCCCGGCGCCGTCGTACGGCCTGTGCTGAGCCTTGATCCCACCCGCCCGCCCCCTCCGGGGGCGTCGGCCCGGCGCCGGGCGTACCCGAGCGGCGACTGGTTCGCGGCCAGAGCCGACAGGCACCCCGTAGGGGGCGCGGGGCTGTGTCGATGTGCGGCTCCACCGCGTGGGCGCGATCGGCCCTGTCTGCCTGGCGCCGGGGCAGACGTGCCCCGTAAGGGGCGCGGGGAACTGCGCGAGTAACCACGACGGTGGCGCGGTCGGCGGTGATGTCCGGCCCCCACGGCGTCGACGCCGTAGCCGAGCCCCGATGAACAGCGCACCCGGCGCCGGGGTGCCGCCTTGCCCACCCTCCCTCAAGCTCTCGCCTTCGCGCGTCGAGCAGGGAGGACTCCCATCGCCCCAGGCGGCAGACTGCCCAAGGCCAGGCCGACCGAAATGCGTACCCGGGCTGGGGCGTTGCCTGAGGCCGGGTGCTGGGCCGAACGCCCCCGGAGGGGGCGGGTGGGTGGGAGAGGGGCCGGGGCAAGCGGGCCAAGGTCGGGGCGGCCGGATGTGTGGCCGGGGCTGGGTGTTGCCTGAGGCCGGGTGCCGGGCCGATGTCCTGGAGGGGGTGTGCAGGGGAGGGGCGGCACGGATCCCGAGCCGGAGTGCTGGTCCGAGGCGGGCGGCTGGGGCGCTGTCCGAGGCCGGGCGCGGGGCCGACGTCCCTGGAGGGCTGGGGCGCAGGCGCCGGGCGGCTTGGGCACTGGCCCCGGCGCCCAGGGTGCCGCCCCGGCCGGAGGCGCGGCCGCGTTCGGTCCCGGTTCCGGCGCCCAGGGTGCCGCCCCGCGTCAGAGGCGCGGCCGCGCTCGGCCCCGGTACCCAGGGTGCCGCCCCGCGCCGGAGGCGCAGTCATGCTCAGGCCCGGCAAAGGCACCGACCAAGGAACTGGCCCCGGCACCCACGTTGCCGCCCCCGGCCAGAGGCGCAGCCGCGCTCAGGAACCGGCACCCACGTTGCCACCCCCGGCCGGAGGCGCAGCCGCGCTCAGCCCCCGGCCCCCGCATTGCCGCCCCCCGCCGGAGGCGTAGCCGTCGTCAGTCCACGCCCTTGATGCGATGGACCAGCAGCGCGCCCGCGAGGCCGATCGCCGCTGAGACCAGGTAGAGGACCCGGTAGCCGCCCAGTTGGCCGACCAGCGGCGCGGCCAGTACGGGCGCGGCCACCTGCGGCAAGGAGTTCGCGATGTTGATGACGCCGAGGTCCTTGCCCCGGTCCAGGGCCGCCGGAAGCACGTCCGTCATCAGGGCGAAGTCGACGGAGGTGAAGACACCGAAGCCCACCCCGAGCACCGCGGCGGCGACGAGCGCCCCGCTCCACGTCTGCCACCCGGACAGCACCCCCGTCGCGACAGCGATGAGTACCCCGGACCACAGGACGAACGGTTTGCGCCGGCCGACCCGGTCCGACCAGACCCCGCCCACCACCACCGTGGCGAGCAGCGTCACCCCGTTCACGGCGGTGAGGATCAGCACCCCGGACTCCGGGTCCGGATAGTGGAGTTGGTCGCGGAGGTAGTAGAAGAGGTACAGGAGAACGAGCGCGTTGCCGAGGTTGATCAGGAACCGGGTCAGCCAGGCCCACGCGAAGTCGGGATGGGCGCGCGGGCTCAGCCAGAACCCCGCGGCGAAGGCCCGCCACGACCAGGCGGGCCGATCGGCCGCGGCGAGCCGAAGATCGGGATGGCGCAGCACGTACGGCGCGACCCCGACCAGCGTGAAGACGGCACAGGCCGCGTACCCGGCCCCCGTCCCGCCGGCCAGCGTCGCGAGCCCGGTCCCGCCGACGACCCCGAGGATCTGCGCGGCCCCGAGCCATCCGCCGACCGCCCCGCGCTGGAGTCGCGGCACCCGGTCCGGCACGGCCGCGGTGACCGCCGCGAAGGCCGCGTTCAGTGTCAGCTGCACCAGGCACCAGCCCAGGAACAGCACCCAGACGGCCTCCGCGACCCCGAGCAGCAGCAGGGACAGCGCCCCGCCGACGGCCCCGGCCACGATCCACGGCGTACGCCGCCCGTAGCGGGACACGGTCCGGTCGGACAGCGCCCCGAACAGCGGGTTCGCGGCGAGGGAGACGACGGCCCCGGCCCCGGTGACCCAGGCGAGCAGCGACTCCTTCGACAGGCCGGTGCCGGGCGCGAACCGCTCCGACTGCTGGGCGAGAAGGATCTGGAGCGGCCCGTACCAGCCCACCCAGATCGCACCGTTGGCCAGCGACAGGGCGACCGTCCAGCCGCGCCGGACCCGCTCGGCGGGCTCTTCCAGGGCGAGCGCGCTCATGACCGCGGCGCCTTC
This sequence comes from Streptomyces sp. NPDC059524, assembly GCF_042749255.1. Classification (NCBI taxonomy): domain Bacteria; kingdom Bacillati; phylum Actinomycetota; class Actinomycetes; order Kitasatosporales; family Streptomycetaceae; genus Streptomyces; species Streptomyces sp. NPDC059524. The sequence goes on from NZ_JBHYTK010000006.1 coordinate 40,538, forward strand.
TGCTCCCGCAGCGCGTCGCGCAGCCAGGCGTACGAGGCCTTCGGTGTGCGGGTCCCGGTCGCGTAATCGACGTGGATCAGGCCGAAGCGCTTGGTGTAGCCCTCGGCCCATTCCCAGTTGTCGAGGAGTGACCAGACGAAGTAGCCGCGCACGTCGGCGCCCGCCTCCATCGCCCGGTGCAGGGCCCGCAGGTGTCCGTCCAGGTAGGCGATGCGGGCCCGGTTGTCGAGGCCCTCGTACGCGCAGCCGTTCTCGGTGATGACGACGGGCGGCAGCCGGTCCCCGTACCGGTCGCGGAAGGAGGTGAGGAGTTCGGTGAGCGCGTCGGGGACGACGGGCCAGCCGAAGTCCGTCACCGGGTATCCCTCGATCTCCCGTACCGAGAAGGGCAGTTCGGCGGGCAGTGTCAGTCCGGAGAACTCCACGTCCGTACCGCCGGGCAGCGGCGCCCCCACCTTGGTCGGCTGGTAGTAGTTCACCCCGTACCAGTCGAGGGTGCCTTCGGAGATGACCTTCAGGTCGCCGGCGAGGTCGTCGGCCGGCATCAGCTCGCCGAACCCGTCGGGGTAGCGGCCGAGCAGCAGCGGGTCGGAGAAGAGCCGGTTGAGGACGACGTCGTACAGGTCGGCGGCCGCGGCGTCGGCCGGTCCGGCGGAGGCGGGCCAGGTCGGGCCGTGGGAGTTGGCGATGCCGATGTCGGTGGCGCCCGCCGCGCGCAGCGCCTGCGCGGCGAGCCCGTGCGCGAGGAGCTGGTGGTGGGCGACGGGCAGCGCGTCGAACAGCAGCTTCCTGCCGGGCGCGTGCGCGCCGAGGGCGTGGCCGAGCAGGGTGTGTTCGGCGGGCTCGTTGAGGGTGATCCAGGTGCCGGTGCGGTCGGCGAGCCGCGCCGCGACGGTCTGCGCGTGGGCGGCGAACCGGGCCGCGGTGTCCCGGGACAGCCAGCCGCCGGCCTCCTCGACCTCGACGGGCAGGTCCCAGTGGAAGAGGGTCGGAACCGGCCGCACGCCCCGCGCGCACAGCTCGTCGACGAGCCGGTCGTAGAAGTCGAGCCCGCCGGGCCGCAGCACTCGCGGCCAGGACACGGAGAAGCGGTACGCGCCGACCCCGAGATCGCGGACGAGGTCCACGTCCTCGCGGTGACGGGCCACGTGGTCGCAGGCCGTGTCCGCGGTGGAGCCGTCCTTGATCCGCCCGGGTTCGGCGCCGAACACGTCCCAGATCGAGGGCGCGCGTCCCTCGGCGGCGCCCTCGATCTGGTGGGCGGAGGTGGAGACACCCCACAGGAAGCCGGGCGGGAACTTCGGGAGCGGCGACGCGTCCGGGGTGGCTGGCATGGGCGCGATCATCCGTACCGACCGGTAGAGAAGTCAACGCCCGTGCAACCACCAGTAGTTACCGCGGGTATCACCCAGGCCGGAAACCCCGGGCGCTCCGGCCTTCAGGCGCCCTCCTTCAGGACCCGGGTGATCAGCCTGCGCTGCTCCGGAGTGAGCCGCGGATCCGCGCAGTACACCGTCCGCCCGTCCACGGTGATCGTGTAGCTGAACCCGTCGGGCACCCCGGTGGGCGGGCTGCCGCGGCCCTCGGCGAGCGCCGCCGCGGCCAGCTCCCGCCACTCGTGCTCGTCTGCGTGGCCCGCCGTGTCGATCTCGGCCTGCCGGGGGACCCCGGCGAAGCCGCCCGTGCGCCTGACGTGAATCCGCATGGCTGCCGCCTACCCGTTCAGCTCGTCGGCACCCCGACCTGTTCCCAGGCCTTGAGCACGGCCTGGGTCTCGTCGCCCGCCCCGTACCGCTCCCGGGCGGTCTCCGCGGTCAGCTGCGCGAAGTCCGCGAAGGAGGCGTCCCGTGCCAGCTCGCCGCCGGTGAGGGTGTCGAACCAGATCTGCCCGGCCCGCTCCCACGCCTGCCCGCCGAGCTCGGTGGCCAGCAGGTAGAAGGCGTGGTTGGGGATGCCGGAGTTGATGTGGACGCCGCCGTTGTCCTCCTCGGTGTCCACGTAGTGCTCCATGTCGGCGGGCTGCGGGTCCTTGCCGAGGACGTCGTCGTCGTACGCGGTGCCCGGCGCCTTCATGGAGCGCAGCGCCACGCCCTGGACGCTCGGCGCGAGCAGCCCCGCGCCGATCAGCCAGTCGGCCTCGGCGGCGCTCTGGCCGAGCGAGTACTGCTTGATGAGGGAGCCGAAGACGTCGGAGAGCGACTCGTTGAGGGCGCCCGGCTGGCCCGCGTAGGTCAGGTTCGCCGTGTACTGGGTGACGCCGTGGGTGAGTTCGTGGCCGATCACGTCGACGGGCAGGGTGAAGTCGAGGAAGATCTCGCCGTCCCCGTCGCCGAACACCATCTGCTCGCCGTTCCAGAACGCGTTGTTGTAGTCCTGGTCGTAGTGGACCGTCGCGTCGAGCGCGAGCCCGTTGCCGTCGATCGACCAGCGGGCGTACTTCCGCAGGTACAGCTCGAAGGTGGCGCCGAGGCCGGCGAACGCCCGGTTGACGGTGGCGTCCCGGCCCGGCTCGTCGCTCTCGCCGCGCACCTTCGTGCCGGGCAGTTCGGTGCCGTGCGCGGCGTCGTAGATGGTGCGGTTCGGCTTCTGGTCCTCGGGGGCGACGGGCCGGGGGACGACGGCGGTGCGGGCGACGACGGTGTCGCGGCGCCGGCCGCGCTCCAGGGCGTCGCGTTCGAGGGTGAGGCGGGCGCGCTCGGCGGCCGTCGCGTTCGAGGACCGGGCCACCTTGTCGAGCAGGTGCGGGGGGACGATCGAGCAGAAGACGGGCTGGAAGCCGGCGGGGTTCGAAGTCATCATGCAACGGTGGCACTGCGTCATCGTCCTGTCACGAGGTGCGACGGCGATTAGCGAAATAGAGCGAAATAGCGGGAGGGAGAGGTCGAAATAGAGGCGTACGTCACCTATGCCCGGTTACTCGCCGGTCGTCCCGCATACTGATACGACCCTCCGCACAAGAGCGGGACTCGGTTAAGGTGCTCAGCATCATGCGATTCGGGCTGCTTCTCCTTAGCTGCCGCGGCGAGGGCCTGTAGTCGAGGCCGACCCCCTCCCCGCGGAGTTTGGCGTTGCGCCGTCGGCCGCCTTACCGGCCACCCTCTGAGGAGCCCCGCATCATGGCGAACCGCCAGCAGACCAGCCGCATGCCCATCCACAAGTACGGTCAGTACGAGCAGGTCGACATCGCCGACCGCACCTGGCCGAACCAGCGGATCACCACTGCTCCTCGCTGGCTCTCCACGGACCTGCGCGACGGCAACCAGGCCCTGATCGACCCCATGTCGCCCGAGCGCAAGCGCCGGATGTTCGACCAGCTGGTCAAGATGGGCTACAAGGAGATCGAGGTCGGCTTCCCGGCCTCCGGCCAGACCGACTTCGACTTCGTCCGCTCGATCATCGAAGAGCCGGGCGCCATCCCGGACGACGTGACGATCTCCGTACTGACCCAGGCCCGCGAGGACCTGATCGAGCGCACGGTGGAGTCGCTGAAGGGCGCCAAGCGCGCCACGGTCCACCTGTACAACGCCACCGCTCCCGTCTTCCGCCGCGTGGTCTTCCGCGGCTCCAAGGACGACATCAAGCAGATCGCCGTCGACGGCACCCGCCTGGTGATGGAGTACGCGGAGAAGCTGCTGGGCCCCGAGACCGAGTTCGGCTACCAGTACAGCCCCGAGATCTTCACGGACACCGAGCTGGACTTCGCCCTGGAGGTCTGCGAGGCCGTCATGGACGTCTACCAGCCGGGTCCGGGCCGCGAGATCATCCTCAACCTGCCCGCCACGGTGGAGCGTTCGACCCCGTCGACGCACGCGGACCGCTTCGAGTGGATGGGCCGCAACCTGTCCCGCCGCGAGCACGTCGTCCTGTCGGTCCACCCTCACAACGACCGGGGCACCGCCGTCGCCGCGGCCGAGCTGGCCGTGATGGCCGGCGCCGACCGCGTCGAGGGCTGCCTGTTCGGCCAGGGCGAGCGCACCGGCAACGTCGACCTGGTCACCCTGGGCATGAACCTGTTCTCGCAGGGCGTCGACCCGCAGATCGACTTCTCCGACATCGACGAGATCCGTCGCACGTGGGAGTACTGCAACCAGATGGAGGTCCACCCGCGCCACCCGTACGTGGGCGACCTGGTCTACACGTCCTTCTCCGGCTCCCACCAGGACGCCATCAAGAAGGGCTTCGACGCCATGGAGGCCGACGCGAAGGCCAAGGGCGTCACCGTCGACGACATCGAGTGGGCCGTCCCGTACCTGCCGATCGACCCGAAGGACGTCGGCCGCTCCTACGAGGCCGTCATCCGGGTCAACTCGCAGTCCGGCAAGGGCGGTATCGCGTACGTCCTGAAGAACGACCACAAGCTGGACCTGCCGCGCCGCATGCAGGTCGAGTTCTCCAAGGTCATCCAGGCCAAGACCGACGCCGAGGGCGGCGAGGTCACGCCGAAGGACATCTGGAACGTCTTCCAGGACGAGTACCTGCCCAACGCGGGCAACCCGTGGGGCCGCATCCAGGTCAAGACGGGCCAGACCACGACCGACACCGACGGTGTGGACCGCCTGACGGTCGAGGCCGAGGTGGACGGCACCGAGCAGATCCTGGTCGGTACGGGCAACGGTCCGATCTCCGCGTTCTTCGACGCGCTGCAGGCCATCGGCGTCGACGCCCGCCTGCTGGACTACCAGGAGCACACGATGAGCGAGGGCGCCTCGGCCGTCGCCGCCTCGTACATCGAGGTCGCCATCGAGGACAAGGTCCTGTGGGGCATCGGCATCGACGCGAATACGACACGTGCGTCGCTGAAGGCCGTCGTCTCCGCGGTGAACCGCGCCGCCCGCTGACTCCTCTGAGCTGGCGTTTCCCGGCCCCGTGCACCTTTTGTCGGTGTGCGGGGCCGCGTCATGTCTCGGCCAGGACGTCTGTTCGCCGTGATCCCGTCGTGACCAAGGTACTGACGCCGCCTCGGTGATGTGGCTAACATCACGCCAGCGTCGCGATGTTGCGGCGCCGTTACGGAGGTGTGCACGTGCTGCCGAAGCTGGGACAAACACGGCGAACCGGGCTCACGCGCGTACTCGGCGTGCACACCACCTGGACCACCGTGGGCGACGGGGAGTTCTTCTGCCCGGGCTGCGGCGGCGACCGCAACTATCAGCGGCGCACCGGCCGGCGCCGTTTCACCGTGCTCGGCGTCCCGCTCGTGCCGCGCGGCCACACCGGCCCCGTCGTCCAATGCGCCGCCTGCGAGCACCGGTTCGGCATGGACGCCCTCGACCACCCGACCACGCACCGCTTCTCGGCGATGCTCCGCGACGCCGTGCACACCGTCGTCCTCGCCGTCCTCGCGACCGGCGGCACCGCCTCCCGCACCACCCTGGAGTGCGCCGTCGGCATCCTGCGCGGCGCCGGCTTCGACGACTGCTCCGAGGTCCAACTCGCCGCGCTCGTCGAGGCGTTGGTGACCGACGCGGGCCGGCTGCCCGAGCACGCCGGATCCGGCGCCGGGCTCGCCATCGAGCTGCACGAGGCGCTCGACCCGATCGCGGCACACCTCGCGCCCGCCGGACGGGAGTCGATCCTGACCCAGGGCGCGCGGATCGCCCTCGCGGACGGCCCGTACTCGGCCGCCGAGCGCGATGTCCTCGGCACCGTCGGCGCCGCCCTCACCATGTGCACGGACGAGGTCTCCGAACTGCTCCTCGCGGCGGCCCGCACCCCCAGCTGATCCGTCCGCAGTACTCCCGCGGGAGTAGTCCCGTGCCCGTACCGACCCCGGCAGTAGGGCCGGAGTCCGCCGCGGGCGCGATGGAAAGCCCCTCGCCGTCCAAGAGTCTGGTGGCACCGGACTTCAGGACATCGACACGAGGGGGCCGACCCATGGCGGGATCACCGGTACGGAAGGGGCGCGCGGTGCCGTGGGTGCTGCTCGCGCTCTGGATCGGCGTGCTGGCGCTCGCGGGACCGTTCGCCGGAAAGCTCGGCGACGTGCAGCACGACCGCGCGGTCGACTATCTGCCGGCGAGCGCCGACTCCACGCAGGTCGCCAGGATCCAGGAGGAGCTGCCCGGCGGCGAGACCACCGAACTGGTCCTCGTCTACCACCGCGACGGCGGCCTGACCGCCGCCGACAGGACCGAGGCGGCCCGCCAGGTCACCGCCGTCGACGCGAAGCTGGACCTCGTCGCCCCGCCGCGGGGCGTTCCGTCGAAGGCGGGCGACACCCTGATGTACCCGGTCGCGAGCACCGGCCCCGGCATCGACGAGAAGGCCCGCGACGCGTTCGTGGGCGACGTGCGGGACCTCGCCCACGACACCGGCGGGCTGAACGTCGAGGTCGGCGGGCCCGGCGCCCTCGCCACCGACGCCTCCGAGGTCTACCAGTCGCTCGACGGACCGCTGCTCTACACGACCGTCGCCGTCGTCGCCCTGCTCCTCGTCCTGATCTACCGCAGCCCGTTCCTCTGGCTCGTCCCGCTCGCCGTCGCGGGCGTCGCCGACTTCCTCTCCATGGGCGTCGCCTACGGCCTCCACCAGGCCTTCGGCACCACGATCAGCGGCCAGAGCTCGGGCGTCATGACGATCCTCGTCTTCGGCGCGGGCACCGACTACGCCCTCCTCATCGTCTCCCGCTACCGCGAGGAACTGCGCCGCGTGCAGCGCCCGTACGACGCGATGCGCGCGGCCCTGCGCGGCTGCGGGCCCGCCGTGCTCGCCTCCTCCGGCACCGTCGCCGCCGGGCTGCTCTGCCTGCTCGCCGCCGACCTCAACTCCTCGCGCGGCATGGGCCCCCTCGGCGCCGTCGGCGTGCTCTGCGCGCTCGTCGCCATGCTCACCCTGCTGCCCGCCGTGCTCGTCCTGCTCGGCCGGCGCGTGTTCTGGCCGCTCGTGCCCGCGTTCGGCTCCGAGCCGAAGCAGCGCAGGTCGCTGTTCTCCGCGATGGGCTCCTCGGCCGGGCGCAGGCCGCTCGCCGTCCTCGGCGCCGGGGCCGTCCTGCTCGGCGCCCTCGCTCTCGGCGTGCTCAACCTGCCGGGCAGCCTCAAGCAGGAGGACTCCTTCACCGACAAGCCGGACTCGGTCACCGCGATGCGGACCCTCGCCGCCGCCTACCCGGACCGCAGCGCCCAGCCGATCACCGTGATCGCCCCCGCCGGGGACGCGGACCGGGCCGTCGCCGCCGCCCGCACCACCCCCGGCGTCGCCGAGGTACGGGCCGGGCGCAGCGGAGCGGGCTGGACCGAGATCAGCGTGACCGCCGACGCCGCCCCGCAGACCGCCGCCGAGACCCGCACCATCGAGGCGCTGCGCGACCGGCTCGACGGACAGGGCGCCTACGTCGGCGGACCCAGCGCCGAGCAGCTCGACCTCAAGGACACCAACGCCCGCGACCGCCTCGTCGTCGTCCCGATCGTCCTCGCGGCCGTCCTCCTCATCCTCGTCGCCCTGCTCCGCAGCCTCGTCGCACCGCTGCTCCTGCTCGTCGCGGTGGTCGCCGTGTGGGGCGCTTCCCTCGGCATCGCCGGACTCGTCCTCGAGCCCCTCTTCGGCTTCTCCGGCACCGACCCCGGCCTCGGACTGCTCTCCTTCGTCTTCCTCGTCGCCCTGGGCGTCGACTACGGGATCTTCCTCATGCACCGCATGCGGGAGGAGGTCCTCGGCGGCCAGGAGACCGGCGCGGCCGCGCTCACCGCGCTGCGCACCACCGGCGGCGTGATCGCCTCGGCCGGACTCGTGCTCGCCGCGACCTTCGCCGTACTCATCAACATGCCGCTCGTGCAACTCGTCGAGCTCGGCTTCGTCATCGCCGTCGGCGTCCTCCTCGACACGTTCCTCGTCCGTACGTACCTGGTCACCTCGGCGAGCCTCGCGCTCGGCCGGAAGGTCTGGTGGCCGGGCCCGCTCGCCCGGAAACCGGCGGCCCCGCGCCCACCGGCCGCCTCGTAACCCGAACACCCCATTATGTCACCGACGGCGCCCCTCCTTGCGGGTGGGGCGCCTTCCTCCCCGAAGATGGACCGGTGGACGCCATGCGACTGCTCCAGACACCCGGGTTCGGCCCCCGCCCCGACCGGCACGGCGGGCCGCCGGACCCCGGCCGTGTGCTCCGCCGCGACGCGGCGACCGCCGCGCTCCTCGCGGCCGTCGCCGTGGCCCTGGCCCTCACAGTGCGGGCCGACGGCCGGGAGCCCGACGCGATCGGCTGGGTGCTGCTCCTCGCCGCGCACGTCCCGGCGGTCTGGCGCCGCCGCGCCCCACTCGCCGCGTTCCTGGGCGTGGCCGCCTGCGTCGTCCCGTACCACGCGCTGGGGTACACCGACTCGGCGCCGGTGGCCGTCTCCCTGTTCATGCTGTTCACCGTCGCCCTCACCGGACGGCCCCGGCGCTCGCTCCTCATCGGGGCGGGCGTCATCGGCCTGATGCTCGCGGTGAAGTTCAGCCGGGGCATGGCCGAGGGCGCGCAGGCGGTGCGGGTCTCCGGCTGGATCGTCACGGTCGTGCTCTTCGGTGTCTACGCGCGCGTGCACCAGCAGTACGTGGCCTCGGTCGTCGAGCGCGCCGAGAAGGCCGAACGCACGCGGGAGGAGGAGGCCCGCCGCCGGGTCGCCGAGGAGCGCCTGCGGGTGGCCCGTGACCTGCACGACCTTCTCGCCCACAGCATCACGCTCGTCGGCGTGCAGACCTCGGTCGCGGCGCACGTCCTGAACGCCGACCCCGACCGCCTCGACCGCGCGGCCGTCGCCAAGGCGCTCGACGACATCGCCGACACGTGCCGCTCCGCGCGCGGCGAACTCCGGGCCACCCTCGAAGTGCTGCGCGCCAACCCGGACGAGTCGCGCGGCCCACTGCCCGGCCTCGACGGCATCCCCGAACTCGTCGCGGCGGCCCGCACGGCCGGGGCGAGGGTGACGGCGACCCTCGACCCGGTGCGGGCGCAGCCGGAGGTGCCGCCGGCGGTGGGCGCGGCCGCCTACCGGATCGTCCAGGAGGCATTGACGAACGCGGTCCGCCACGGCGGCCCGGACGTGTCGATCCGGGTCGAGATCCGGGCGGGGGAGGGCGAGTTGCGGCTGACGGTCCAGGACGACGGCACGGGCACGGACGCCCCGCCCACGGGTGCGGGCTTCGGCCTCATCGGCATGAGAGAGCGCGCCCGCAGTGTCCTGGGCACCTTGGAAGCGGGCCCGAGGGACAGCGGCGGCTTCAGGGTGGAAGCGGCGTTGCCCATGGCGCCGCGAGGGGCGCGGGGAACTGCGCGACCAGCCACGACGGACGCGCCACCCACCGCCGAACCGATCGAGGAACGGCGATGACGACCCCCATCAGAGTGCTGCTCGCCGACGATCAGGCCCTGGTCAGAGCCGCCTTCGCCCTGCTGATCAACTCCGCCCCCGACATGGAGGTCGTGGCCGAGGCCAAGTCCGGCCGAGAGGCGGTGGAGGCGACCAGGGAGGCGAGAGCCGACCTGGTCGTGATGGACATCCGCATGCCCGACATCGACGGCATCGAAGCCACCCGCCGCCTCGCCGCCGACGAGGACCTGGCCGGTGTGAAGGTCCTCATGCTGACCACCTACGACACCGACGAGCACGTCGTCGAGGCGCTGCGGGCGGGCGCCTCCGGCTTCCTCGTCAAGGACACCCGCCCCGCCGAACTCCTCGACGCCATCAGGACGGTCGCCGCCGGCGAGGCCCTGCTGTCCCCGGGCCCCACGGCCCGCCTGATCGCCCGCGTCCTGCGCGCCCCCGAGATCCCCGCCCCGGACGACGACGGCTGCCTCGAGCAGCTCTCGCCCCGCGAACGCCAGGTCCTGACCCTCGTGGCCCGCGGCCTGACCAACACGGAGATCGCCGACACCCTGGGCCTGAGCCCGCTCACCGCGAAGACCCACGTGAGCCGCATCATGGGCAAGCTCGGCGCCCGCGACCGCGCCCAACTGGTCATCCTCGCCTACGAGTCAGGCCTCGTCGTGCCCGGCTGAGCGCACCGCCCGGCCTCTCCCGGGCGACGGACGACGGGCGAACAGGCCTTCGGGGCAGGGGCGGGCGCATCACCCTTTCGGCTCAAGGGCACGGCCCCGCCGGGTCTATCCGGGAGCCGCCGCGTTAGCGGTGGCGGATACCGCACCCGGAGTTGCAGAAAGGTTTCTGATGACCGCCCTGTCCATCGACTTCACCCAGGGGCTGAACGATGCCTGGTCGAAGGTCGCCCAGTTCGTCCCCCGGCTCGCCGCCTTCCTGATCATCCTGGTCGTCGGCTGGTTCGTCGCCAAGGTGATCCGCAACGTGCTCGACCGGGTCCTGCGCAAGGCCGGTTCCGAGCGCCTGGCCCGCTCGGCGGGCGCCGACAAGCTGCTCAAGGGCGCGTCCTTCGACCTGACCGGACTCGTCTGCAGAATCGTTTACCTGGCCCTGATGCTGATCATTCTCCAGCTCGCCCTCGGCACCTTCGGGCCCAACCCGGTCAGCGACATGATCAACGGCCTCGTCGCCTGGCTGCCCCGCGCCGTCGTCGCCGTCGTGCTCGTCGTCGTCGCCATGGCCGTCGCCAACGCCGTCCGCTCCATCGCCGCGGGCGCCCTGGCCGGCACCTCGTACGGGCACACGGTCGCCGGCGTCCTGTGGGGAGCCGTCGTCGCGCTCGGCGTCATCGCCGCGCTCGGCCAGGCCGGCATCGCCACCACGGTCACCCAGCCGGTGCTCTACGCGATCCTCGCCACCGTCGCGGGCATCCTGATCGTCGGCGTGGGCGGCGGCATGATCATGCCGATGCGGCAGCGCGTGGACCGCTGGATGAACGCCGCCGAGCAGGAGGCCGCCCGGGCCAAGGGCGCCGGCGGCCCGGCCGCGTACCAGGCCGGTCACCAGGACGCCCGCGCCCAGGCCCAGCCGCCGCAGCAGGCCCACCCGTACCCGCAGGGCACGTACGCCCCGGGCGCGGGCCCCACGTACGGCGGGCAGCACCCGGGCGGCGCGCAGTACCAGGGCGGAGCACAGCACCAGGGCGGCCCGGGCTGGTAGACCCGCCCGGCCCGTGTCGCCGCCCCCGCCCGCGGCCCCGCAGCCCCGGACGGGGGCGACGCGGCGGCCCCGACCGGTTCTGGATCAGGTCAAATCCCCGCCAGGGAACCGGTGTTCGAGGCACGCTGCGACGGTGACGCACGCAGAAGAACCCGCCAGTGAAGCCCGTACGCCCGGCACCGCCGCCGTCCTCACGCAGACGGCCGACATCCCGGTCCCGGGCGCGCCGACCCGCATGACCACGTACCTGGCCCGCCCCGCCGAGCCCGGCGACCACCCGGTCGTCCTCCTCGGCGGCGAACTCTGGGGCCTCAACGACGACATCCGGGCCGTCGCCCGCCAGGTCGCGGCCCTCGGTCACGTCGCCGTCGTCCCGAACCTCTACCACCGCACCGACCCCGCGTCCCGGGACGGCTTCGCCCGCTCCGACGCGAACCGCGCCCACGCCTTCGACCTCGTCGGACGGCTCACCCGCGACGAGGTCGAGGCCGACTTCCGCGCCGCCGCCGACCACGCGCGGCCCCACGCGGGCGCCGCCGACCGCACCGGCATCCTCGGCTTCAGCCTCGGCGGCCATCTCGCCTACTTCGCCGCGACCCGCCTGCGCCTGGCCGCCGCCGCGATCTACTACCCCGGCTGGCTCGCCACCCCCGGCACGGCCCTCAGCCGGCCCGCCCCGCTCCTCGACGACACCGACCGCATCGCCGAACACGGCACGCGCGTCGCGCTGTTCTATGCCGGACGCGACCACATCATCGACGCCGCCCAGGTCGAGGCCGCCCGCACCGCCCTCACCGGGGCCGGGGTCCGCCACGACATCACCGTCCACGAGGAAGCGCCGCACGCGTTCTTCTTCCCAGGGCACGACACGTACGACAAGGTGGCCGCGGACCAGTCCTGGGAGCGGGTCGCGGACCTCTTCCGGACAGAGCTGAGGCACGGCAACGGGTGACGACGGAGAACAAAGGGGGACGGCATGCCCAAGGCGGCATTCCGGTTCACGGCGCTACAGGCGCAGGACCCGGCGGAGCTGGGGGACTTCCGGCCGGTGGCACGGCTGGGGGAGGGCGGGATGGGGCAGGTGTTCATCGCGTTCTCGCCGGGCGGGCACCCAGCCGCCGTGAAGGTGATCCGCCCCGAGTTCGCGCGGGACGCCGAGTTCGGGGAGCGGTTCGAGCGGGAGGTGCGGGCCGCGCAGAAGGTCCGCGGCGCCCACCTCGCGCCGCTCCTCGACGCGGACCCGCACGCCGAACAGCCGTGGCTGGCCACGGGGTTCGTCGCCGGGCCCACCCTGCGCGACCTCGTCACCGAGCGCGGCCCGCTGCCCGCGCCGCAGGTGCTGCTGCTGGCCTGGGGCATCGCCCACGCCCTCGCCGACATCCACGCCGCGCACGTCGTGCACCGCGACCTCAAGCCCGGCAACATCATGCTCGACGAGACGGGCCCCAAGGTCATCGACTTCGGCATCGTCAAGTCGCTGACCCAGTCCGTGACGTACAGCAGCCACTCCACGCGGGTCGGCACCCCGCTCTACATGTCGCCGGAGCAGGCCATGGGCCGCTCCGTCGGTGAGCCGTCCGACATCTTCGCCCTCGGCTCCACGCTGTACTTCCTCGCGACGGGCCAGGAGGCGTTCGGCGCGGAGAACGAATGGGGCGTCGCCCACCGCATCGTGGCCGACGACCCCGACCTGTCGGCGATCCGCTCCGCGCCCCTACGGGACCTGCTGACCGCCTGCCTCGACAAGGAACCCGCCGAACGGCCGGCCGCCCCGCAGATCCTCGGACTGTGCGAGCGGGAACTCGGCGACGACCTCGGCCCCGGCGCCTGGATGCGGGTCAGCGGGGCGCGCGAGGCCATTCAGGAGCGCACGGCGGCGCTGCGCACGCTCGCACGGCACGACGACGACCCGTCCTCCGCCGTCACCGTGCCGCGACCGCGAGACGTGCCGAAGACCCGGGCGGCCACCGAACTGCGCCTGCGTGACGCGATGAAGGCCCGGGCCGCCGATCTGGAACCGCCGGTCCCCGCCCCGACCAAGGTCGCGAAGACGCCGGTACCGCCCGAGCCGAAGCGCCCGGGGCGTACGGGTGGCGTCGTCGCCGTCCACCTGTTCAAGCTCGCGCTCGCGGCGATCGTCCTCTTCATCGCCTCGGCCAATCCGATCATGACCGAGACATGGACCAGCGACTCCACGGGACGGCAGGTCTCCCAGGTGACGGGGTCCTTCGACTGGGCGGACCCCTGGCGGTCGTACGCCAGCGGCATCCCCGGCGTGACCTCGGACTGGGCGGTCGTTCCGGTCGGCGTCCTCGGCACGGCCGTACTGATCGTGTGCGGCCTGCTGTATCTGCTGCGGCTGTCCTCGGACTCCGACTACCGGGCCTGGTCCGGCGTGGCGGCCGCCGTCGCGGCCATCTGGACCGTTGTCCTGACCCTCATGGGGATCTTCCTGATCGTCATGACGCTCGGGGTGACGATCGACGACGACAACCCCGCGTACGACATCCGGTCCGTGCTCGAACCCGGGGGCTGGATGCTGCTCCTCGCCAACGTCGTCGCGGCCGAGGCGATCTGGCACACGTCCAACCGCCTCGACGCGCTCAGCAAGGCCGCCTGACCCCGTCCACGAACGCGGCCCACGCCCCGGCCCCGATCACGACGACGTCCCCGCCCGCGACCTTGGAGTCCCGGACGGGGACGACGCCGGGGACTCCGTCGGCGACCTCGACGCAGTTGCCGCCGTCGCCGTCGCTGTGGGTGGACTTGCGCCAGTGGGCACCGGTCAGGTTGTACTCGCGCATCGCTCGTAGTCCTCCGCCGCCGATTCGATCAGGGCCAGGGACGCCTCCGGCGGTAGCGCGGCGACCCTGAGCAGATCGTAAGCCGCCCGTGTCCGCTTCACTACTGCCGGATCGTCCAGCAGGTTCCCCGAATACACCGCCTCTGTATAGGCGGTTGGGGGAGCGTCCGCGAACTCCATGAGCCGCAGCGACTTGCCCATCTGGGCATGCGCGCCGGCCGTGTACGGCAGTACGAGCACCAGCGCGTGGCGCTCACGGGACAGCATGGTGAGCTGCCGCAGTTGCCGGGCCATGACGGCCGGGCCCCCGACCGGCACGCGCAGGGCTGTCTCGTGCAAGATCGCCCAGTACAGGGGGCGGGTGTCACCCCGGAGGAGTTGGGCGCGTTCCAGCCGAGCCGCGACGATCTCCTCGATGTGCCCCTCGGGGGCGAAGGGATTACTGGCGAGGGTGATTGCCCGGGCGTACTCGGCAGTCTGGAGGAGACCGGGGATGACGAACGGCTCGAAGTCGCAGAGCACGGTCGCCAGCCTCTCCAGCTCTGCGGTGGCGGCGAAATACTCCGCATACCGGCGATCATCGATGAGCTGGCGCCACATCCGCTCGAAAATACCGTCGGTTTGCAGCGCCTCGTCAATCCTCTGGGCTACGTCCAACTGTGGCTTGCGAATTGCCTGTTCGAACTGGCCGATGTAGCCGCCGGAAACGAATACGCGTAAGCCCAACTCCACTTGGGTCAGACCGGCGTCCTCGCGGCGCCGCTTCAGTTCGAGTCCGAAGAACTCCCACGCCGCTTGTCGCGAACCATTGGCCATGGCCAACCCCCAGGTGCAGCCCCGCAGTTGTAGTGCACAGAGCCTTCCCCACTGTAGAGACGCGACGCCACCGTTGAGGTGCGAAGCGTGAAATCGAATCGGGAAGGGGAGCCACGTGAAGGGCAACGGGAACCATGCCGCGCGGTGCGTGGAGGAAGCCGAGGAAACGGTGGAGAATGTGCGAGCCGCACTCGCGAGGGTCGGAATTGTGCTGCCGTCGCTGGGCCTGGATCCCGGGTCAATCGCACGGAGTGCCCCGTGTCCATTGGTGGAATTGGGGCGTTGTTCGGTTGACGCGGCGTCCCGTCTCGCCGCCGTCCTCCTCGCAAGCCCGGACGACAGGAGCGCAGCGCGATGAAGCCACCGATCGGTTCGTACGCGGTCGACACGAGCACCGGTCAGGTGGGACGGGTGATGGGGCACGAGGGCCCGTACGTACAGCTGCGGCCGTACGGGGGCGGGCGGGAGTGGGACTGTCCGCCCGAGGTGCTGCGGGAGGCGACGACCCACGAGCGCCTGCGGGCGGCGACGACGTACGCGAACCGGCGCAGCCGGGGCGAGGTCCCCTAGGGCCGGCCCTGGGTCACCGGGTCCTCCGCAGGAGCACGCAGGCGGTGGCGGCGAGGGCCGCCGAGGCGGCGCACACCGGTACCGCGCCCCAGGTGAACCAGAGCGCCCCGAGCAGGGCGACGCCGAGGGAACCGGCGGCCTGCTGAGCGGTGTTGAGCAGCCCGGAGGCGGCACCGGCGGAGGTGGGTGCGACGCGGGACAGGGCGGCGCCGATGAGGGGCGGGAGCAGCAGACCGTTGCCGAGGCCGTTGAGGGCGAGCGCGGGGAGCAGGGCCGCGGCTCCGGGGCTGTCGGACAGGGCGAGCAGGCCGGCGAGCAGGGTCAGGCCGGCGAGGACGAGCACGCCGCCCAGCAGGGGGGAGCGCGACCCGAACCGTGCGGTGAGCCGCCCGCTCGCCAGTGCTCCGGCGCTGAAGAGGACGGCCTGCGGAAGGAACACGAGCGCGGCGGTGAACGGGCCGAGCCCCAGGTCGGACTGGAGCAGCAGGGCCAGGGCGAACATGTAGCCGCCGAAGTAGGTCTGGAAGAGGCCGACGGCGACGAGCAGCGTCACGTAGGGGCGGTTGCGGAGCAGGACGGGGTCGAGGACCGGTTCGCCGCCGCGCGCCCGCAGGGCGCGCTGCCGGCGCCAGGTCGCCCAGCCGGCCGGGACGGCGGCCGCCAGGCAGAGCCAGGTCCACGCCGGCCAGCCCGCCTCGCGGCCGAGGGTCGCCGGGATCAGCAGCAGGGCCAGGAGGAGCGTGACGCCGAGCGCTCCCGGACCGTCGAACCCGCGCCGGGCACCGGACAGGGCGGGCAGCGCGCGGAAGGCGAGCAGGGCCGCGGCGGCGCCCACGGGGACGTTGACGAGGAACACGCTGCGCCAGCCGAGCCCGAACACGTCCGCCTGCAGCAGCACCCCGCCGAGCAGCTGCCCCGCGATCGAGCCGAGCCCGGCCGTCGCCCCGTACCAGGCGGTGGCCCGGCCGCGATGTTCGGCGGGGTAGCGGGCCGTCACCAGGGACAGCACCTGCGGCACCATCACCGCGGCGGCGAGCCCCTGCGCGAGGCGCGCGGCGACCAACTGGCCCGCGTCCTGGGCGAGCCCGCACAGCAGGGACGTCACGGTGAAGGCGAGCATGCCGGTCACGAACATCCGCCGGTACCCGAAGCGGTCGCCCAGCCGGCCGCCGGTGATGAGACCGGCCGCGTACGCCAGGGCGTAACCGGCGACGACGAGTTCGAGCGCGGCGTCGCTCGCGCGCAGGTCGGTGCGGAGCGCCTCCGTCGCGACGTTCACCACGAACAGGTCGAAGCTCGCCATGAACGTCGCGGTGAGGGCGACCGCGAGCATCCTGCGGTCGGCGGGGGAGGGCCGCGCGGCAGCCGCCCCCGTCGCTGTCTTCGTCGGTGTCTTCGCTTCCTCGGTCATGTCGGCCATGAGGTACATCGATATCATCGACATTGAATATCCATCAAGTGGTCCGAGCGGTAGTCTCGGGGCCATGAAGCTGTCGCAAGGGGTCGAGTGGGCGCTGCACTGCTGCGTTCTGCTCGTGCAGGCGGAGCCGGGGGCGGCCGTGCCCCGGACCACCCTCGCCGGGTACTACGGGCTGCCGGACGCGTACCTCGCCAAGCACCTCAAGTCGCTGGCCGCGGCAGGGGTGCTGATCGCCACGTCCGGGCCGCGCGGAGGGTTCCGGCTGGCCCGCGACCCGAAGGACATCACGGTGCTCGACGTCGTCGAGGCGGTCGAGGGCTCGGCCCCGCCGTTCGTCTGCACCGAGATCCGGCAGCGGGGCGCGTGCGCGGTACCGGCCGACCGGTGCGAGGGGCCCTGTGGGGTCGCGCAGGTCATGTACGACGCGGACCGTGCCTGGCGAGACTCGCTCCGGTCCGCCACGGTCGCCGGCCTCAGCGACTCGCTCCCGGCCGCGCTGCACGAGCGGGCCCGGGCCTGGCTGAAGAACCCGTCGGCCCCGCTGCCGCCCTTCGCGTGAAGGCAGAATGGACACATGACTTCCCCGTTCCGTGACGACAGCGCCCGAGGCGGCGCGCGATGAGTCTTTTCCGTGACGACGGGATCGTTCTGCGCACCCAGAAGCTCGGTGAAGCCGACCGGATCATGCTGTTTTCTTCCGGGGGGCGACCCCCGTACCCCCGGCCGGACATGCGCGGGGGTGTGCGATGAGTCTTTTCCGTGACGACGGGATCGTGTTGCGCACCCAGAAGCTCGGTGAAGCCGACCGGATCATCACGCTGCTCACGCGGGGGCACGGGCGGGTGCGGGCCGTGGCTCGGGGAGTGCGGCGGACCAAGTCGAAGTTCGGGGCGCGGCTCGAACCCTTCTCGCACGTGGACGTGCAGTTCTTCGCGCGGGGCAGCGAGCTGATCGGGCGCGGGCTGCCGCTGTGCACGCAGAGCGAGACCATCGCCGCGTACGGTGGCGGGATCGTCAGCGACTACGCCCGGTACACCGCCGGGACGGCCATGCTGGAGACGGCCGAGCGGTTCACCGATCATGAGGGCGAGCCCGCGGTGCAGCAGTACCTGCTGCTCGTCGGCGCCCTGCGCACCCTCGCCCGCGGCGAGCACGAGCCGCACCTCATCCTCGACGCCTTCCTGCTCCGCTCCCTCGCCGTGAACGGGTACGCGCCGAGTTTCGGGGACTGCGCGCGGTGCGGAATGCCCGGTCCCAACCGGTTCTTCTCGGTCGGCGCCGGCGGCTCGGTTTGCGTCGACTGCCGGGTACCGGGCAGCGTCGTACCCTCACCCCAGGCCCTCGACCTGCTCGCTGCGCTGCTGACCGGCGACTGGGAGACCGCGGACGCGTGCGAGGCACGGTTCGTGCGCGAGGGCAGCGGGCTGGTGTCGGCGTACCTGCACTGGCACCTGGAGCGCGGTCTGCGCTCGTTGCGTTACGTAGAGAAAAGCTGAAGCTGAGCTAGGGGAGAGGCCCGGAACATGGCACGTCGAGGAATCCTCGGACGGTCCCGTCGTGAGTACAAGACGCCCGAACCGCACCCGTCGGGCGCGCGGCCGCCGAAGATCCCGGGCGAGCTGGTGCCCGAGCACGTGGCCATCGTCATGGACGGCAACGGGCGCTGGGCCAAGGAGCGCGGGCTGCCCCGCACCGAGGGCCACAAGGTCGGCGCCGAGCGCGTCCTCGACGTCCTCCAGGGCGCCGTCGAGCTGGGCGTCGGTGCGATCTCGCTCTACGCGTTCTCCACGGAGAACTGGAAGCGTTCCCCGGACGAGGTGAAGTTCCTCATGAACTTCAACCGGGACTTCATCCGCAAGACCCGCGACCAGCTCGACGAACTCGGTATCCGGGTGCGGTGGGTGGGCCGCATGCCCAAGCTGTGGAAGTCGGTCGCCAAGGAGCTGGAGATCTCCCAGGAGCAGACCAAGGGCAACGACAAGCTGACCCTCTACTTCTGCATGAACTACGGCGGCCGCGCCGAGATCGCCGACGCCGCAAAGGCCATCGCCGAGGACGTGAAGGCGGGCCGGCTCGACCCGTCGAAGGTCAGCGAGAAGACGTTCGCGAAGTACCTCTACTACCCGGACATGCCGGACGTCGACCTGTTCCTGCGCCCCAGCGGCGAGCAGCGCACGTCCAACTACCTGCTGTGGCAGAGCGCCTACGCCGAGATGGTCTTCCAGGACGTCCTGTGGCCCGACTTCGACCGCCGCGACCTGTGGCGTGCCTGCGTCGAATACGCCTCCCGCGACCGCCGCTTCGGTGGGGCGACGCCCAACGAGGTGCTGCTCCAGCTGGAGCGCGGCGGTAAGTAGTCCTCGTTCGTCTGCGGGCGCGTGGGGGCTGGTCGCGCAGTTCCCCGCGCCCCTGGAAGGCATGCGGCTTCGCCGCGCCTTCCCCAGATGAAACGCGCCCCGCACCCCTGTCGGGGAAATGCGGCGCGCAGCGCCTGCATTTCAGGGGCGCGGGGCTGTGACATCAGCGGCTCCGCCGCGGGGCGCGACCAGCCCCCACCGGGCCGCAGACGAAGACTCACTCCGCGGCAGCGCACTCCGCGCAGGTGCCGAAGATCTCCACGGTGTGGGCCACGTTCACGTAGCCGTGTTCGGAGGCGATGGACTCGGCCCACTTCTCGACGGCCGGGCCCTCCACCTCGACGGCCTTGCCGCAGACGCGGCAGACCAGGTGGTGATGGTGGTCGCCGCTGGAGCAGCGGCGGTAGACCGCCTCGCCCTCCGTCGTGCGCAGCACGTCGACCTCGCCCGCGTCCGCGAGGGACTGCAGGGTGCGGTAGACCGTCGTCAGGCCCACCGAGTCGCCCTTGTGCTTGAGCACGTCGTGCAGCTCCTGGGCGCTGCGGAACTCGTCCACCTCGTCGAGCGCCGCCGCCACGGCCGCGCGCTGGCGGGTCGACCTGCCTCGAACCGGGGCTGCCACGGGTTCCTCCTCACGTCCCTGCCACCTGCGTACCGCCGCCATTGTGCCAGGCGGCGGCGCGCGCGGGTCAGACCTTCTCGGGCGCCTGCGCGGGGATCGCGCACTCCGCCGGATCCCCGGCGACCGCTCCCGCCGCACGTGCCCGGCGCCGCGCCAGCGGCGTCGCGAGCAGCGTCAGCGCGATGAACACCGCGATGGTCAGCAGGACAATTGTCGCGCCGGGCGGCACGTCCTGGTAGTACGAGGTCACGGTGCCGCCGAGCGTCACGACGACGCCGATCGCGACCGCGATGACGAACGTCGCCTTGAAGCTGCGGGTCAGCTGCTGCGCGGCGGCGACCGGCACCACCATCAGCGCCGACACCAGGAGCAGGCCCACGACGCGCATCGCGACGGTGACCGTGACGGCCGCCGTGATCGCGATGAGCAGGTTCAGGGCGCGCACCGGCAGGCCCGTGACCCGCGCGAACTCCTCGTCCTGGCTCACCGCGAACAGCTGCCGGCGCAGGCCCACCGTCACCAGGATCACGAACGCCGCGAGGACGACGATGGCGGTCACGTCGGACGGGGAGACCGTGGTGAGCGAGCCGAACAGGTAGGAGCCGAGGTTGGCCGTGGAGCCGCCCGGCGCCAGGTTGATCAGCATCACGCCGCCGGCCATGCCGCCGTAGAACAGCATGGCGAGCGCGATGTCGCCGCGCGTCTTCCCGTACCAGCGGATCAGCTCCATGACCAGCGCGCCCAGCGCGGACACGGCCATCGCCATCCACACCGGGGAGGTGGACAGGAGGAAGCCGAGGCCGACGCCGGTCATCGCGACGTGGCCGATGCCGTCGCCCATGAGGGCCTGGCGGCGCTGGACCAGGTAGATGCCGATCGCGGGGGCCGTGATGCCGATGAGGACGGCGGCGAGCAGCGCCCGCTGCATGAAGGCGAAGTCGAGGAGTTCCATCAGCTCAGCAGTCCTGTACGGATCGGTTCGGCGTCCGCGGCGGTGTGCGGGTGGACGTGGTCGTGGCCGGGCAGCGCGTGCTGGCCGACGGCCTTCGGGGGCGGCCCGTCGTGCAGGACGCAGCCGTCGCGGAGCACGACGGCCCGGTCGATCAGCGGCTCCAGCGGGCCCAGTTCGTGCAGGACGAGCAGTACGGTGGCGCCCGTGGCGACCTGCTCGCGCAGGGTGGCCGCGAGGACCTCCTGGCTGGCCAGGTCGACGCCGGCCATCGGCTCGTCCATGATCAGCAGCTCGGGTTCGGCGGCGAGGGCGCGGGCGATGAGCACCCGCTGGTGCTGGCCGCCCGACAGCGCGTTCACCGAGTCCTTGGCCCGGTCGGTCATCCCGACCAGGTCCAGGGCGCGGGCCACCGCCTCGCGGTCGGCCTTGCGCATCAGGCCGAAGCGGGTCCGCGACAGCCGGCCGGAGGCGACGACCTCGGCGACGGTCGCCGGGACCCCGCCCGCCGCCGTCGTGCGCTGCGGCACGTACCCGACGCGCGCCCACTGGCGGAACCGGCGCCGCGCCGTGCCGAACAGCTCGATCGTGCCGCCGGTGAGCGGCACCTGCCCGATGATGCTGCGCACGGCCGTGGACTTGCCCGAGCCGTTGGCCCCGAGCAGCGCCACGACCTCGCCGCGGCGCACGGTCAGGTCGATGCCGCGCAGCACGGGGCGCGCGCCGAGCTCGGCCGTCACCCCGCGCAGAGCGATGACGGGGGCCTCGGTGTCGTTCGCGCTCATCTCGCTGCCGCCCTTCGCGTCACTGGTCCCGTACGTCACTTGGCGCCGAGCGCCTTCTGCAGGGCGGCCAGGTTCGACTCCATGACCTGCACGTAGTCCTCGCCCTTGGACTTCTTCGTGATGCCCTCGAGCGGGTCGAGCACGTCCGTCTTCAGGTGCGCGTCGCCGGCCAGGGTCTTCGCCGTCTTGTCGCTGACGAGGGTCTCGTAGAAGACGGTCGTGACGCCGTCGGCCTTCGCCATCTTCTGGAGGTCCTTGACGCGGGCCGCGCTGGGCTCGCTCTCCGGGTCGAGGCCGCTGATGGCCTCCTCGGTGAGGCCGTAGCGCTCGGCGAGGTAGCCGAAGGCGGCGTGCGTGGTGATGAAGACCTTGGAGTCCGTGTTCTTCAGGCCGTCCTTGAACTTCTGGTCGAGCTTGCCGAGGTCGGCGACGAGTGCGGCGGTGTTCTTCCTGTAGTCGGCCGCGTGGTCCGGGTCGGCCTTCTCCAGCGCCTTGCCGACGCCCTGGGCGACCTCCGCGTACTTCACGGGGTCGAGCCAGATGTGCGGGTCGGAGCCTTCCTCGCCGCCGTGGTCGTGCCCCTCGTGCTCCTCGGCGTGCTCCTCGGCGTGGCCGCCGACCTCGGAGCCGTGCTTCTCCAGGGAGGTGAGCGACGCGGCGTCGACCTTGGTCTTGATCCCGGACTGGCTGATTGCCTCGTCGACGGAGGGCTGCAGGCCCTTGAGGTAGAGCGCGACGCCGGCCTGCTCGATCCGGCCGCGCTGCTGGGCGCTGACCTCGAGGTCGTGCGGCTCCTGGCCCGGCTCGGTCAGGTTGGTGACGCTGACGTGCTCGCCGCCGATCCGCTCGGCGAGGAACTGCATCGGATAGAACGACGCGACGACGTCCAGCTTGCCGTCGCTGTTCTTCCCGTCCGCTGCGCTCGTCGCGGAGCACGCGGACAGGGCGGTCAGACCGAGGACGGTCGTCGCGGCGACGGCGGTGGTGGATATGAGTCGGCGGCCGGAGAGCCGGGGCAGGCGTACGTTCATGACAGTCATTTTCAACAAAACTGGAAACGATTGTCAACAAGCTCTCGTCGAGACCTTCGTCCCACTCTGTGGTGACTCCGGACCCGGAACCGATTTGGTTCGGGGGGTGGCCGCGCCGGTAACCTGAAGCATTCGCTCCCGGAGTGCGTATCCAGCGCACTCGCCGTCGTCGTAATGAAGAGAGCACCGTGGCCGCCGACAAGATCGAAACCATCGTCAGCCTCAGCAAGCGCCGTGGCTTCGTCTACCCCTGCAGCGAGATCTACGGCGGTCAGCGTGCCGCCTGGGACTACGGACCGCTGGGCGTGGAGCTGAAGGAGAACCTCAAGCGTCAGTGGTGGCGCTACATGGTCACCTCGCGCGAGGACGTCGTCGGTATCGACTCGTCCGTGATCCTGGCGACCGAGGTCTGGCAGGCCTCCGGTCACGTCGCCACGTTCACCGACCCGCTCACCGAGTGCACCTCCTGTCACAAGCGTTACCGCGCCGACCACTTGGAAGAGGCGTACGAGGAGAAGAAGGGCCGTCTCCCCGAGAACGGCCTCGCGGACATCAACTGCCCGAACTGCGGCACCAAGGGCGCCTTCACCGAGCCCAAGCAGTTCTCGGGTCTGCTCGCCACGCACCTCGGCCCGACGCAGGACAGCGGCTCCGTCGCCTACCTGCGCCCCGAGACCGCGCAGGGCATCTTCACCAACTTCAGCCAGGTGCAGACGACTTCCCGCCGCAAGCCGCCCTTCGGCATCGCGCAGATGGGCAAGTCGTTCCGCAACGAGATCACGCCCGGCAACTTCATCTTCCGCACCCGCGAGTTCGAGCAGATGGAGATGGAATTCTTCGTCAAGCCCGGCGAGGACGAGCAGTGGCAGGAGTACTGGATGGAGCAGCGCTGGAACTGGTACACCGGCCTGGGCCTGCGCGAGGAGAACATGCGGTGGTTCGAGCACCCGAAGGAGAAGCTCTCCCACTACTCGAAGCGCACCGCTGACATCGAGTACCGCTTCCGCTTCGGCGGCAGCGAGTGGGGCGAGCTCGAGGGCGTCGCCAACCGCACCGACTACGACCTGTCCGCCCACTCCAAGGCCTCCGGCCAGGACCTCTCCTACTACGACCAGGAGAAGGGCGAGCGCTACACGCCGTACGTCATCGAGCCCGCGGCCGGTGTCGGCCGCACGATGCTGGCCTTCATGCTCGACTCGTACTTCGAGGACGAGGCGCCGAACGCCAAGGGCAAGATGGAGAAGCGCACCGTCATGCGCTTCGACCCGCGCATCGCCCCGGTGAAGGTCGCGGTCCTCCCGCTGTCCCGCAACCCGGAGCTGTCGCCGAAGGCCAAGGGCCTGGCCGCGGCGCTGCGCCAGCACTGGAACATCGAGTTCGACGACGCCGGTGCGATCGGTCGCCGCTACCGTCGCCAGGACGAGATCGGTACGCCGTTCTGCGTCACCGTCGACTTCGACACCCTGGACGACAACGCGGTCACCGTGCGCGAGCGCGACACGATGAAGCAGGAGCGGGTGTCTCTCGACCAGATCGAGGGCTACCTCGCGGCGCGCCTCATCGGCTGCTGATCGCCTCCGGCGCGCTTTGGTCCCGGGTTCCCGCGATGTGGGGGCCCGGGGCTTTTGCGTGTGGGCCTCCTTCCCGCGCCCCCAGGGGCTCCGCCCCGGTCCCCGCTCCTCAATCGCCGGAGGGGCTTTGATTCGGGGCTCCGGCCCGGACCCCGCTCCTCGATCGCCGGAGGGGCTTGATGTGCCGACCTACTTGATGTGCCGGCCCACCGCTTTCGGGTGCGCGTGATGACGCCCCTGGGGGCGCACGGGGCCGAGAAAGGCCCTAGGCGGCGACGCCTCGTAGGACGAGGGTGAGGACGGCCTCGAAGGCGGGCCGGGTCTCGGGGCGGGGCCACTCGGGGGCGTAGGCCGGGTCGTGGAAGTGGGCCGTGGCCTCGAAGACGGCGCGGGCCGTCGCGGAGAGGTCGGGGGCCTCGAAGGCGCCCTGCTCGACCCCCTCGGCGAGGATCGCCGTCAACTGCCCGACGAGCTCGGCGACATGGGCGTCGACCACGCCCCCGTTCTCACTCGTCAGCACGGTGTACGTGGCGAACAGCTCCGGGTCGTCGCCCGCCTTGTGCCGCTTCGCCTCGAAGAGCGCCTCGAGCCAGTGCCGCAGCTTGGCGGGCGGAGCCTCGTCGGCCGCGACGACCTCCGCGAGCAGGCCGGTCGTGCGGTCCAGCCACCGCTTGGTCACCGCGCCGCGCAGCTCCGCCTTCGTGCGGAAGTGCCGGTACACCGAACCGTGGCTGACCCCCAGCGCGCGGGCCACGTCGACCACGGTCGCCTTCGCGGCGCCGTGCCGGCGCAGCACCTCCTCGGTCGCGGCGAGGATGCGCTCGGGCGTCAGGGTCTCGGTGGGCGGTGCCATGGCAGTGACCGTACCGGGAGCGGCTCAGTGCTCGCTGTCCAGGTGTGCCATCTGTGCGGCCGGGTAGCGCTCACCGGCCGCGGCGCCGGCGGGCACCGCCGCCTCGATCGCGGCCAGGTCCGCGGCGTCGAGCGTCACGTCGAGCGCGCCGAGCGCCTCGGTGAGGCGGGCCCGGGTGCGGGCGCCGACCAGCGGCACGATGTCCTCGCCGCGCGAGAGCACCCACGCGATCGCGATCTGCGCGACGCTCACGTCCTTCTGCTCGGCGATCTTGCGCAGCCGCTCGACCAGATCGAGGTTGTGCGCCAGGTTCTCGCCCTGGAAGCGGGGGCTGAAGCTGCGGAAGTCGTTCGCCGCCAGCTCGCGGTCGCGGGTGAAGTGCCCGGAGATCAGGCCGCGCGAGAGCACTCCGTACGCCGTCACGGAGATGCCCAGCTCACGGGTGGCCGGCAGGATCGACTCCTCGATGCCGCGGGAGATCAGCGAGTACTCGATCTGCAGGTCGCTGATCGGGGCCGTCGCCGCGGCCCGGCGCACGGTGTCCGCGCCGACCTCCGACAGTCCGATGTGCCGGACGTGGCCCTGCTCGACGAGCTCGGCGACGGCGCCGACGGTCTCCTCGACCGGGACGTCCGGGTCGAGCCGGGCCAGCCGGTAGACGTCGATGTGGTCGACGCCGAGGCGCTGGAGCGAGTACGCGGCGAAGTTCTTCACCGCCGCCGGGCGCCCGTCGTATCCGGACCAGCCGCCGTCCGGGTCGCGCAGGGCGCCGAACTTCACGCTGGTCAGAGCCTGCTCGCGGGCCGCGGCGGGAGCCGTGCGCAGGGCCTCTCCGATCAGCATCTCGTTGTGCCCCATGGCGTAGAAGTCGCCGGTGTCGAGCAGGGTGACGCCCGCGTCGAGCGCGGCGTGGATGGTGGCGATCGACTCGGCGCGGTCGGCGTCCCCGTACAGCGCGGACATGCCCATGCAGCCGAGACCGAGGGCGGAGACGCGCGGGCCGGTCGTGCCGAGGGGGCGGGTGGGGAGGGTCATGAGAACTCCTAGGTGGGGTGTCTCCACCTTCGCATGACAGGTGACAGATTTCAATATCAGTCACCATTCAATCGGTGGGCGGCCCCGGGGCCGGGGCGACCCCCCCCCCGACCCCCCCGGCCCCCCCCCCCCCCCCCGGGGTGAG
>NZ_JBHYTK010000006.1:66516-72889 GCF_042749255.1 Streptomyces sp. NPDC059524
GGTGGGGGGGGGGTACGCCAGATGTGGTGATCTGGTGAGATCGTTATTGTGGGTGCGTCGGGGGGGGGGGGCGCGGCCCGGGGCCCCCCCTCGACCGCGACCTCGACCCCCGTGACCCCCGCCGCGCTCCAGGCGGTCAGCGGATCGTCCGCGGAAGGCGCAGACTCAGGGCCAGCGTCAGGGCCACCGCGGCCAGTTGGGCGGCGAGGGTGAGCAGGAGCGCGTCGCGCATGCCGAGGCCGGGGGTGAGCGACAGGAACAGGGAGCCGAGCGTCGCCACGCCCAGCGCCATCGACGCCTGCTGGGCCGTCGTCATCACGCCGCCCCCGACCCCGGCGCGCGCCGCCGGCACCTCGGAGAGGATCACGCGGAACAGGATCGGCAGCTGGAGCGCCTGCCCCGCGCCCGCGACGGCCGCCCCGGG
This sequence comes from Streptomyces sp. NPDC059524, assembly GCF_042749255.1. Taxonomy (NCBI): domain Bacteria; kingdom Bacillati; phylum Actinomycetota; class Actinomycetes; order Kitasatosporales; family Streptomycetaceae; genus Streptomyces; species Streptomyces sp. NPDC059524. Next base: position 66,941 of record NZ_JBHYTK010000006.1, read on the forward strand.
CAGCAGCTGGGCCACCCCCAGGTCCGGCCAGGTCCGCCACGCCGCGAACGCGATCAGGAGCAGACCGGTCGCCTGGAGCAGACCGCCCGCCGTGACGACCCGCGTGCCCCAGCGCGCGACGAGCCGCGGGCCCGCGAGCGACGTCACGAAGAACGCCGCCGCCATGGGCGCGAGCGCGAGCCCCGCCGAGACCGGCCCCATCCCCGCGCCCTGCTGGAGCGCCACCGCGATCACGAACATGAACCCGGAGAAGCCGAGCGCGAACGGCACGATCATGGCGAGGCCGCGCCGCAGGGAGACCAGCCGGAACAGCGACGGCGGGACCAGCGGGGTGCGGCCCGCGCGGTCCGCCCTGCGCTCCACCGCGTAGAAGCCGTACGCGAGGAACGGGGTCGCCGCGAGCGACAGCCACGTCCACAGCGGCCAGCCCGCCGCCCGGCCCTCGGTGAGCGGGGCCAGCAGCGCGGTCAGCGTCAGCGCGAGCAGCACCGTGCCGGGGCCGTCGAGCGGTTCGGGCCGCGCGGAGCGGGTCTCGGGGACCGTGCGCGCGGCGAGCAGGAGGCCGAGCAGCACCGCCGGCACGTTCACCAGGAACACCGAGCGCCAGCCCGTGCCGAACAGGTCCGCCGCGACCAGGACCCCGCCGAGCACCTGCCCGGCGACCATCGACAGACCCGCCGTCGCCCCGTACATGCTCATCGCGCGGGCCCGGCGCGGGCCCTCCGTCGTCGCCTGGATCGTCGCGAGGACCTGCGGCAGCAGCGCCGCCGACGCCGCGCCCTGCGCGACCCGCGCGATCACCAGCACCCAGGCCGTCGGCGCGAGACCGCAGGCCAGCGAGGTCAGCCCGAACGCGGCCAGACCGCCGAGGAACATCCGGCGCCGGCCCAGCAGATCGCCGAGCCGGCCGCCGAGCACGAGCAGCACGGCGTACGCGATGCCGTACCCGGCGACGACCAGCTCCAGGACGGGCTCGCTCGCGTGCAGGTCGTGGCCCATCGTGGGCAGGGCGACGTTGACGATGAAGAAGTCGACGAGGGGCAGGGCGGCGCCGAGCAGCACGGTCAGCAGCCCGGCGCGGCCCAGGGCCGGGGCGGCCGGCGCGGCGGGTGCCAGGCCGGCCGGTCCCGGCGCGGTGTGCGTGTGGGTGGTCATGACATCGAGGGTCCGCCGTCACGCAGACTGGTACCAGAGTGTTCTTATCCTGGTAGAACCGCTACCTGGAAACAGGCTCGGACCGGGTCCACGCTGGAGGCATGACCACCATGACGCAGGAAGTGCAGGACGTGCGGCCCGCCGAGATCCGGCGCCACGAACTGGCCGGGTTCCTGCGCAGCCGCCGCGAGCGGATCACGCCCGAGGAGGTCGGCCTGCCGCGCGGACGGCGCCGCCGCACCCCGGGCCTGCGCCGCGAGGAGGTCGCCCAGCTCTCCGCGGTCGGCGTCACCTGGTACACGTGGCTGGAGCAGGCCCGCGACATCCAGGTCTCCGCGCAGGTCCTCGACGCGCTCGCCAAGACGCTGCGGCTCGACGTGGGGGAGCGGGCCCACCTCTTCGGCCTGGCCGGCGCGGTCGACCCGGCCCCGGCCACGGTCTGCGCCCCGCTCAGCCCCGAGCTCGTCGGTCTGATGGACCAGCTGGAGCCGATCCCGGCCTGCGTGCAGAACAGCCGCTACGACATCCTCGCCTACAACAGCACGTACCGGCTGCTGCTGTGCGACCTGGACGAGATCCCGCCCGAGGACCGCAACTGGATGCTGCTCGCCTTCACCCACGAGGGCTGGCGCTCCTCGATCGTCGGCCTCGACGAGGTGCTGCGCACCCTCGCCGCGAAGTTCCGGGCCGGGATGGCCGAGCATCTCGCCGAGCCCGCCTGGAAGGCCGTCCTCAAGCGGCTCACCGAGGAGTCGGCGGAGTTCCGCGAGGTGTGGGAGCGGCACGAGGTCGTCCAGTCCGTGGCCAGCAAGGTCAAGCACTTCCACAACCCGTACGTGGGCCCGCTCGCCCTCGTCCACACCGACCTGTGGCTCACCCGTGGCGGCGGCGCCCGCATGGTGACGTACACGCCGGTCGACGACGCCTCGCGGGAGCGCCTCGACCGGCTCCAGGAGCTGGCGCTCAGCCGCGTGGGCTGACCGCGGGCCGTGACTCCTCGCGCGGCGCCGAGAACCGCTCGGCCGTGCGCCGCGCCGTCTCCCGGGCCCAGCGCCCGCTCGTCACCAGGCCGAGCACCAGCACCGCCAGTCCGCACCCGGCGATGATCCACCAGCAGGCCCGCGCGGCGCCGGTGAAGGACGCGGCGTACGAGGATCCGGCGACGCCCGAGGCGAGGACCGCGCCGATCACGGCGACGCCGAGCGTCGAGCCGATCTGCCGGCTGGTGGAGGCGACGGCCGCGGCGACCCCGGCCTGGGCGCGGGGCATACCGGACACCGCGGTGTTGGTGATGGGCGCGTTCACGAAGCCGAAGCCCAGGCCGAACAGGACGTAGCCGAGCACCAGCGTCCCGTTCGAGGTCTGCGCGTCGAACGCCGCGAACAGCACCCCGCTCGCCGTCATGGCCACGCCCGCGATCAGCAGCGGGATCCGCGGCCCCCGGCTGCCGACCAGCCGGCCCGACAGTGGCGCGCAGACCAGCGTCATCGCCGCCATCGGCAGCATCCACAGCCCCGCGTGCAGCGCGTTCAGCCCGCGCACGTCCTGGAGATAGAGCGTCGACAGGAACAGGAACCCGGCGAGCGCCGCGAACGCGCTGATCGCTATGACGGTGGCGCCGCTGAACGGGGCCGAGCGGAAGAACCGCAGATCGATGAGGGGTTCGACGCGCCGGGGCTCGTAGAGGAGGAGACCGATCAGCGCGGCGAGCGCGAGACCGCCGAAGAACAGGATCCGCCCGGACGCCCAGCCCGCGTGCGGGCCCTCGATGATCGCGTACGTCAGCGAACCGAGCAGCGCGATCATCAGGAGCTGGCCGACCGGGTCCGGGCGGCGGGCCTTCGGCGCGCGGGACTCGGGGACGAACCGCCAGGTCAGGGCGAGGGCGGCGAGGCCGACCGGGAGATTGACCCAGAAGATCGAGCGCCAGCCGACCGAGTCCACGAGCAGACCGCCCACCAGCGGGCCCGCCGCCATCGAAAGCCCGACGACACCGCCCCACACACCGATGGCGCGGGCCCGCTCGGCCGCGTCGGTGAACGTGTTCGTGATGATCGACATGGCGACCGGGTTGAGCATCGAACCGCCGACGGCCTGGAGCATGCGGAACGCGACGAGCGCCTCCAGGTTCGGCGCGAGGGAGCAGGCCACGGACGCGGCCGTGAACACGATCAGGCCGATCATGAAGATCCTGCGCCGGCCGACGCGGTCGGCCGTCGACCCGGCCAGCATCAGCAGCGAGGCGAGGACCAGCGTGTAGGCGTCGATCGCCCACTGCATGCCCGGGAGCGTCGCCCCGAAGTCCTTCGCCATGCTCGGCAGCGCCACGTTCAGGACCGTGGTGTCGAGGCTGACGATCAGCAGGCTCATGCAGCAGATCGCCAGGACCAGCAGGCGCCGGCGGTGGGAGAGCGCGGACGGGGCCGGCGGGGTCGGGGCATCGGGCATGTTTCCGAAGGTAGCCCGATCCGCCGGATGCGGAGAGCGGGGAGCCGAGGAGGTCATGCCCCCGACGATCGCGCACCCCTCAGCCGGGTACCAGAGCCCGCTCATCCTGTTACAGGCAGCACCTGGCAACGGGATGAGCGCGGGGGCACCCTGGAGGGCATGACCACAGCTGTCACGGCCGGATCGGCCCAGGCCCGCCGGGACGAACTCGCCGCGTTCCTGCGGAGCCGGCGGGAACGGATCAGTCCGGAGCAGGCGGGGGTGCCGCGGACCGCACGGCGGCGGACACCGGGGCTGCGGCGGGAGGAGGTCGCGTTCCTCGCCGCCGTCGGCGTCACCTGGTACACGTGGCTCGAACAGGGGCGCGCCATCAATGTCTCGCCCGGCGTCCTCGACGCCGTCGTCCGGGCTCTCCAGATGGACCCCACCGAACGCGCCCACGCCTTCGCGCTCGCCGGCACCGTCGACCCGCACCCCGCGACCGCCTGCTCGCCCGTCACCGAGACGACCCTGCGCACCATGCACAAGCTGGCGCCCTACCCGGCCACCGTGAAGAACGCCCGCTACGACATCCTCGCCGCCAACCAGGCCTACGCCGACGTGTTCGGGGACCCGCAGGAGCTCGCCCCCGAGCACCGCAACGCGCTGTGGCTCATGGCGACCAGCGAGCGCTGGCGCACCCAGTTCGTCGAACGGGACGCGATGCTGCCGGTCATCGTCGCGAAGTTCCGGCAGGCCATGGCCGAGCACGTCGCCGAGCCCGCCTGGCAGGCCCGGCTCGACGGGCTGCTCGCCGCTTCGGAGGAGTTCCGCGCGCTGTGGGAGCTGCACGAGGTCGCGCCGATGGCCCCGCACGTGAAGCGGTACCTGCACCCCGACCCCGGGATCGGCATGCTGCGCCTGGAACACCGCCATTTGTGGCTCAGCCCGGACAGCAACGGACACCGGCTGGTCGCGTACGTGCCCGTGGACGAGGAGAGCGAGCGGCGCCTGGAGAAACTGGCCGCCCGGGGCGGGGCCCTCGCCGGGTGAGGGACAATGGGTCCTTGCCCCCAGCCCCGCACGTTCCGGAGAACCCCGCGATGTCCGCTCTGACCATCGGCCCCCACCTGGTGCAACCGCCGGTGGTCCTCGCGCCCATGGCGGGGATCACGAACGCCCCGTTCCGGACGCTGTGCCGGGAGTTCTCCGGCGGCAAGGGCCTCTTCGTCAGCGAGATGATCACGACCCGGGCGCTGGTCGAGCGCAACGAGAAGACGATGCAGCTGATCCACTTCGACGCGACGGAGAAGCCGCGCTCGATCCAGCTGTACGGCGTCGACCCGGCCACCGTCGGCAAGGCCGTCCGCATGATCGCGGAAGAGGACCTCGCCGACCACATCGACCTGAACTTCGGCTGCCCCGTCCCCAAGGTGACCCGCAAGGGCGGCGGCTCCGCGCTCCCGTACAAGCGGAACCTGCTGCGCGCGATCCTGAAGGAAGCCGTCTCCGGGGCCGGTGACCTGCCGGTCACGATGAAGATGCGCAAGGGCATCGACGACGACCACATCACGTACCTCGACGCGGGCCGCATCGCCGTCGAGGAGGGCGTCACCGCGATCGCGCTGCACGGCCGCACCGCCGCCCAGCACTACGGCGGCACCGCCGACTGGGACGCGATCGCCCGCCTCAAGGAGCACGTCCCCGAGATCCCGGTGCTCGGCAACGGCGACATCTGGTCCGCCGACGACGCCCTGCGCATGGTCCGCGAGACCGGCTGCGACGGCGTCGTCGTGGGCCGCGGCTGCCTCGGCCGGCCCTGGCTCTTCGCCGACCTCGTCGCCGCGTTCGAGGGCCGCGAGGAGCGGGTGCGGCCCACGCTGCGCGTCGTCGCCGACGCGATGGTGCGGCACGCGACGCTGCTCGGCGAGTGGATCGGCGACGAGGCGCGGGGCGTCATCGACTTCCGCAAGCACGTGGCCTGGTACCTGAAGGGCTTCTCGGTCGGCTCCGAGATGCGCAAGCGGCTCGCGATCACCTCGTCGCTGGCCGAGCTGCGGGCGGGCCTGGACGAGCTGGACCTGGACCAGGACTGGCCCGCCGGCGCGGACGGCCCGCGCGGCCGCACCTCCGGCAACAACCGCGTGGTGCTCCCGGACGGCTGGCTCAAGGACCCGTACGACTGCGCGGGCGTCTCGGAGGACGCGGAGCTGGACACCTCCGGGGGCTGAGCCCGCACGCCGCGCACAGATGAGCGGCACTCATTCGGGTCGAGGCGCCCCTCGGTCGGTGTCCCGCGGGGGCCCCCCCGGGGGCCGGGTGGGGGAATGCGGGGGTCCCGAGGGGCGCGTGCGGCGCGGGATCCGC
>NZ_JBHYTK010000006.1:72899-114882 GCF_042749255.1 Streptomyces sp. NPDC059524
TCGCGCACTCCCGGGGGGGCTCGCCCCCCCCCCCCCCACCGATGCGCCCCCAATTATTGGGGTCGGGGCCCCCTGCGTCCCACGCCCGGGGGGCCCCCTCCGCGTTGTCCGGATGCTGAAATCCGGGTGTCCGAAGGGCCTCTTCCGGCGCGTGATCCTCGCCACCCCTGATAGGGGTTGCGCTCAGATGAGCGCTCATTCGCTGACTGCGCTTCTTCAATGCCTGGCACTGAGTGCCACTGCGCGATCATTTATGATGTGAACGCAAGTGAGCCAGAGACCCGCTCACATGAGCGTTATTGCGGGTCTACGGGGGTTGTGGATTCAAGAAGTGAACGAACAGCCTCGGGCGACCTTGCCAACCCATTACTTTCAATCTGCTGGCGGACGGGTGGTTGGGGCCCCAGGACGGCTGAGTGGACGTACCCATCAGCCTTGGATCTGGGTATGTTCCTGGCCGTCAGGGCAGCCACCGAGCCTCAAGGGGTCGAGACCCGTGTCGGAAAACAACACTCCCCAGGTAGCGAAGTTCGTCTACGACTTCACCGAGGGAAACAAGGACCTCAAGGACCTCCTCGGCGGCAAGGGTGCCAACCTCGCCGAGATGACCAACCTGGGTCTCCCGGTTCCTCCCGGCTTCACCATCACCACCGAGGCCTGCAAGGTCTACCTCGACAGTGGCGAGGAGCCGGTGGCACTGCGTGACGAGGTGTCCGCCCACCTGGACGCCCTCGAGCAGCAGATGGGCAAGAAGCTCGGCCAGGCCGACGACCCGCTGCTCGTCTCCGTCCGCTCGGGCGCCAAGTTCTCCATGCCCGGCATGATGGACACGGTCCTGAACATCGGTCTCTCCGACAAGTCCGTGCAGGGCCTCGCCAAGCAGGCCGGCGACGACCGCTTCGCGTGGGACTCGTACCGCCGCCTCATCCAGATGTTCGGCAAGACGGTGCTCGACGTCGACGGCGACCTCTTCGAGGAGGAGCTGGAGAAGGCCAAGCACGCCAAGAAGGTCACGGTCGACACCGACCTCGAGGCGGCCGACCTCAAGAAGCTCGTCACCAAGTTCAAGAAGATCGTCAAGACCGAGGCCGGCCGCGACTTCCCGCAGGACGCCCGCGAGCAGCTCGACCTCGCGATCCACGCGGTCTTCGACTCCTGGAACACCGACCGCGCCAAGCTGTACCGCCGCCAGGAGCGCATCCCCGGCGACCTCGGCACCGCGGTCAACATCTGCTCGATGGTCTTCGGCAACCTCGGCCCCGACTCGGGCACCGGCGTCGCCTTCACCCGCGACCCCGCCTCCGGCCACGCCGGCGTCTACGGCGACTACCTGCAGAACGCGCAGGGCGAGGACGTCGTGGCGGGCATCCGCAACACGGTCCCCCTGGCCGAGCTGGAGCAGATCGACAAGAAGTCGTACGACCAGCTCATGCAGATCATGCAGACCCTTGAGAACCACTACAAGGACCTCTGCGACATCGAGTTCACCATCGAGCGCGGCCAGCTGTGGATGCTGCAGACCCGCGTCGGCAAGCGCACCGCCGGCGCCGCCTTCCGCATCGCCACGCAGCTCGTCGACCAGGGCCTGATCGACGAGGCCGAGGCCCTGCAGCGCGTCACCGGCGCGCAGCTCGCCCAGCTGATGTTCCCCAAGTTCGACGAGGACGCGAAGGTCGACCAGATCGGCCGCGGCATCGCCGCCTCCCCGGGCGCGGCCGTCGGCAAGGCCGTCTTCGACTCCTACACGGCCGTCAAGTGGTCGCGCTCCGGCGAGAAGGTCATCCTGATCCGCCGCGAGACCAACCCCGACGACCTGGACGGCATGATCGCCGCCGAGGGCATCCTGACCTCGCGCGGCGGCAAGACCTCCCACGCGGCCGTCGTCGCCCGCGGCATGGGCAAGACCTGTGTCTGCGGCGCCGAGGAGCTCGAGGTCGACACCAAGCGCCGCCGGATGACCACCTCCTCCGGCGTGGTCGTCGAAGAGGGCGACGTCGTCTCCATCGACGGTTCCACCGGCAAGGTCTACCTCGGTGAGGTACCGGTCGTCCCGTCCCCGGTCGTCGAGTACTTCGAGGGCCGCATGCACGCCGGCGCCGACGATGCCGACGAGCTCGTCGGCGCCGTGCACCGGATCATGGCGTACGCGGACCGGGTCCGCCGCCTGCGGGTCCGCGCCAACGCGGACAACGCCGAGGACGCGCTGCGCGCCCGCCGCTTCGGCGCCCAGGGCATCGGCCTGTGCCGCACCGAGCACATGTTCCTCGGTGACCGCCGCGAGCTCGTCGAGCGCCTCATCCTGGCGGACACGGAGAGTGAGCGCGAGGAGTCCCTCCAGGCGCTGCTCCCGCTCCAGAAGAAGGACTTCATCGAGCTCTTCGAGGCCATGGACGGCCTTCCGGTCACCGTCCGTCTCCTCGACCCGCCGCTGCACGAGTTCCTGCCCGACATCACCGAGCTGTCGGTGCGCGTCGCCCTCGCCGAGTCCCGCAAGGACCCGAACGAGAACGACCTGCGGCTCCTCCAGGCCGTGCACCGCCTGCACGAGCAGAACCCGATGCTGGGTCTGCGCGGCGTCCGCCTCGGCCTGGTCATCCCCGGCCTGTTCACCATGCAGGTCCGCGCGATCGCCGAGGCCGCGGCCGAGCGCAAGAACGCCAAGGGCGACCCGCGCGCCGAGATCATGATCCCGCTCGTCGGCACCGTCCAGGAGCTCGAGATCGTCCGCGAGGAGGCCGACCAGGTGATCGCGGAGGTCGAGGCCGCGACCGGCGTCAAGCTCAAGCTGGCCATCGGCACGATGATCGAGCTGCCGCGCGCCGCGCTCACCGCCGGCCAGATCGCCGAGGCCGCGGAGTTCTTCTCCTTCGGCACGAACGACCTGACGCAGACCGTGTGGGGCTTCTCCCGCGACGACGTGGAGGCCTCCTTCTTCACGGCGTACCTGGAGAAGGGCATCTTCGGCGTCAGCCCCTTCGAGACGATCGACAAGGACGGCGTGGGCTCCCTGGTCCGCAACGCCGCCGAGGCCGGCCGCGCCACGCGCCCCGACCTCAAGCTCGGCGTCTGCGGCGAGCACGGTGGTGACCCGGAGTCGGTCCACTTCTTCCACGAGGTCGGCCTGGACTACGTCTCCTGCTCCCCGTTCCGCATCCCCGTCGCGCGCCTCGAGGCGGGCCGTGCGGCCTCCACGTCGGAGGGCAGCGACCACCGCTGATCCCGTCCCCGTGAACCCCGGAGCCGCCGTCGGTCCCTGACCCTCACCGATCCTTCGGCGGCCCCGGTCACCTACGAGAGAGCGGCACCCCTTGTGCGGGGGGTGCCGCTTTTTCGTTTCCCCGGCGTCCGTGGACCGCGCGAGGATCACCCCATCAAGTGATCGTCACTTTGAGTAATCGGTTCAGCGCTTTGCGTACGACTACTGTCTGTGATCCCCGGGTCGCCGCTGGAGCGGCCGGGGTTACTCGGAGGGTGTGCGCGTCGTGCGTTTGCGGAGTGTGAAGAACGGTGTGGTGGGGCTGGTCGCGGCCGGGGTGTTCGTGGGTGGGGCGGGGGTGGCGGTGGCGGGTTCTTGGCATGGCATGCAGCTCAAGAGCGCAGGAGCGAGCTTCTCTGGCTGGTACCTGTTCAACAAGCGAGGCGTCAATCACGGTGCGTTCGAGTGGAAGGGCACGCTCAAAGACCAGGACCGTACCGACGGGCACAACGCGTACATCGAGACCAAGATCGAGGGCCACGACTGGACCCGGACCTACGGCAAGCAGGGCAAGGCCGTGAATCTGCATCGCTCTCACTGGGACGGCGCGCAGGCGTACACCAGGGACGCATACATGAGGGTCTGCCGGGACCGGGGATCGCTGCACCCGGACAACTGCTCGTCCACCATGCACCGCAAGAACCCGGCCGCCGACTAGCAGACACGTAGGCCCGGGGTGCTGGACGGCACCCCGGGCCCTTTCCCAGGAGGGTCCGATACAGATGTCTGCGCAGGCGCCGGAAGTGCTGGTGGCGAGCAAGGTGGAGCTTCGGTACGGGGCTGCAGTGGCCGTCAAGGAGGTGTCCCTGTCCGTGCGGCGTGGTGAAGTCGTCGCGGTCACGGGACAAAGCGGGTCAGGTAAGTCGTCCCTGTTGTACTGCCTGGCAGGCGTGCTCCCCGTGTCGGCGGGGGAGGTGTGGTTCGAGGGGAACGTGTTGGGTGAGCTGGACGACGAGGAGCTCAGCGCGCTGCGGCGCGAGCGGTTCGGATTCGTCTTCCAGTACGGGGAGTTGTTGCCGGAGCTGACCGTCGAGGAGAACACGGCCCTGCCGTTGCGGCTCGCAGGGCAGCGCAAGGGGGAGGCGCTCGAACTCGCGGGCCAGGTCCTCGGTCGGCTCGGGCTCGATTCCGTACGGGACCGGCGGCCTTCCCAGGTTTCCGGAGGGCAGAGCCAACGGGTCGCGGTGGCGAGGGCGTTGATCCACAAGCCGGCGGTCGTCTTCGCCGACGAACCGACCGGCTCCCTGGACAGTGCCAACGCGAACACCGTGCTGGAGGAGTTCCTGCTGCTCGCCAAGGCGCAAGGGACAGCTGTGGTTCTGGTGACGCATGACGCGGCGGTCGCGGCCCGTGCCGACACCCGGTATGTCATGGCCGACGGGACCCTCACTCCGGAGGGCGACCAGTGAGGGAGTTTCTGCTCGGCCTGCGCCTGCTGGTCGGGTCTGGCCGGGGCAACCGGGTCCGGTTCGCACTCATGGCCGCAGGCGGGGCTGTCGGGGTGTGCTGCCTGACCATCGTGCTGTCGATCTCCGGAATCCTCGAGGCCCGTGACGCCCGTACCGCTGCTCGAGAGCCGGAGTTCTCGAAGTCGGCTCCGGGCGGGAGCGGTGCGTACGGGTTCACGATCCAGCGGGACGACCCCTTCGGGTCCCGACAGTTCACCCGGGTCTTTCTCGCTCCGGGTACCGACCGGGTGCCACCGGCGCCGCCAGGGGTGAACCGGTTTCCCCGACCCGGGGAGTTCTTCGTCTCGCCGCGTCTGGCCGAGGCGCTGGCTGAATATTCCGGCCTCAAGCAACGGTTGCCCGGCCGCCAGGCCGGTGTCATCGGCCGTGAAGGGGTGGCCGACCCGGACGAACTGTTCGCGTACGTGGGAGTCAGCCGCGCGATGATCCCGGAGGAGGGACATCGGTTCAACACTTACGGAGATCCCTATGGCGTCGGACCGACCGTCGAAGCAAGCGCGCTGGAGATCGTCCGCTTCACGATGATCGGCGTCGTCCTGCTGCCCCTGGGCGTGTTCCTCGCCGTCTGCGCGCGGCTGTCAGCGGCTAGCCGGGCCCGCCGTCTCGCCGCGCTGAGACTGCTCGGCCTGAGCACCAAGGGGATCCAGCGTGTCAACGCGGTGGAGACAGTCGTCGCAGCGCTGTTCGCGGGGCTGCTCGGGCTGGGGCTGTACACGGTGCTCAACCAGGTGGGGGCGAAGATCGGGCTGCCCGGCCTGAAGTGGTACCCGGAAGACGCCACACCGGACGGGACAACGATTGCGGTGTGCCTGATCGGCTGTCCCCTCCTCGCCTGGCTGGTGGGACGAGTGAGCGTGCGGGAAGCTGCCAGAAGCCCACTGGCCGTGCGCCGCACAGCGGTTCAGCGTCGCCCTTCGAGGTGGGGCTTCATCCCGCTCCTCGCAGGGGCAGGCATCGGCGTCGGATACTGCGTAGCAGGAGCCACGGGCCACGCACCACGGGACACGGCCCTGTCTGCGGTCCTGATCCCGTCCGCCGTTCTTCTTGTCGGTGCCGGTCTTGCTCTCACCCTGCCGGTTCTCGCTCAGTTCCTCTCCCGACGCGTGGCCGCGTCCACTCGCTCGTTCACGCTGAACCTCGCCATGCGGCGCAACGAAGTGGAGTCCGGGAGCGCCCTGCGCGTGGCGACGGGGCTGGTGCTGGTCGTCTTCGCCGGCTCCCTGACGCAAGGCGTACTGATCGAGCTCGATCAGGTCTACCGGCCGGACTCGCCGGTGCAGGAGTACCGCATTGCTCGCAGCGCGGTGTCCGAGCGGCAGGTGCGTGAACTGGGCCGGATCCCGGGCGTCGGAGCGCAAGTCGTGGAGGCCTCGTCGTGGACGGATCCGGAGGAGGAACGCTACGTTCCCAGCGCGTCCTTGCTCATCGGCACATGTCGGCAACTCGAATTTCTCGCTCCTGGCTCGACAGGGTGCGTGGACGGTAAGGCCCAGCGGCTCCGCAGCCTCGATCCCAATGACGATCAGCAACTGCTGCCAGGCGAACCGGCCCTGCTGCGCCTGAAGGGGGCCGGGCGCGAGCGCATGTGGAAGCTGACTGTGCCGCACGGCGTGGTGAAGGTGCCCAGTGATGGTTCATCGATCGTCGACGGCAACTCCGGAATCATCGTCCCGCCCTCGGCGATCCCCGCAGGTGCGCGTTTCGAGGGTGCGGAGGTCGTTCTCGCTTCGGCCTCGGACACGGACACCGTTCGCTCCGTGCTCGACGGCATCGGCGCTGTCGCCCCCACGGTGGAAATCATCCCCGGCGTCCTCAACATCGACGGCATCCGCCAAGTCGCCCTCATCAAATCCCTCCTGGGCGTCGGCATGGTCCTCGGCCTGATCATCGGGGTCGCCGCCTACCTCGTCGCCGCCGGGGACCGGGCCGTGGAGCGGCGGGGGCAGGTCACCGCGCTGACCTTGCTCGGGACGCGGCGGCGGACGCTGCGGGCCGTGCAGGTCGCTCAGGTCGTCATGCCGCTGGGGATCGGGCTCGTCCTCGCCCTGGTCACCGGGAAGCTCGTCGAGTCGAGCTATCTGGTGAGCGGCGGCGGCGACGTGTTCTGGGACGGGGACGGGGTGCCGCTGCTGCTCGCGAGCGCGCTCGGGGTGGTCGGGATCGCGGCCCTCGGGTCGCTGCCGCTGGTCGGGCGAAGGATCGACCCGGAGCTGATTCGCCGGGACTGAGCGGCGAGCGCGGGGCGTACCCTGCGGTAACCCACCCGCCGCACAGAGAGAGGCCCCCAAGATGAGCGCCGCATGGAACGCGAGCCGGATTCCTGATCAGCGCGGGCGCACGGCCATCGTGACCGGGGCCAACAGCGGGATCGGGTACGTCACCGCGCGGGAGCTCGCCCGGGCCGGCGCGCGGGTCGTGTTCGCGTGCCGGAGCGAGGCGCGGGGGAGCGCCGCCGTGGAGCAGGCCCAGAAGGAAGTGCCCGGCGCGGAGGCCGAGTTCGCGCCGCTCGACCTCGGGGACCTCGCGTCCGTGCGGGAGTTCGCCGAGGCGTGGCAGGGCCGCACCCTCGACCTGCTCGTCAACAACGCAGGGGTCATGGCCCTGCCCCGCACCCGCACCACCGACGGCTTCGAGACCCAGTTCGGGGTCAACCACCTCGCGCACTTCGCGCTGACGGGCCTGCTGCTCCCCAGCCTGCTCGCCGCCCCGGCGCCCCGCGTCGTCACCGTCTCCAGCGCGATGCACGCCCTCGCCAACATCGACATCGGCGACCTCAACAGCGAGAAGAAGTACAGCAAGTGGATCGCGTACGGGCGGTCCAAGACGGCCAATCTGCTGTTCACGCACGAGCTGGCCCGGCGGGCGACCGGCGCCGGCACCGCGCTCGTCGCGGCCGCCGCCCACCCCGGGTACGCCGCCACGTCGCTCCAGACGCGCGGCGCGCGCATGGAGGGCCGCAAGGGCGCCGAGCGGATCTTCGAGCTGGCCAACCGGATCGTCGCCCAGCCCGCCGAGGACGGCGCCCTGCCCACGCTCCGCGCGGCGACCGCCCCCGATGTCCGCCCCGACGACTTCTACGGGCCCCGCGTGCTGATGACCCGCGGCGCCCCGGCGAAGTCCTGGCGGGCTCCCTGGACGCTCGACGACACTGCGGGCGAGCGGCTCTGGGCCGCTTCCGAGCAGCTCACGGGCGTCACGTACGGCAGTGTGCTCAAGGGATGAGACGTCACACGGCCTTAGTGGGTCTGTCGTAATTCCCTTGCATGGTTGATCGTTGGGCCGACGAGTTCATGTGTGCGGATTCGTGTGTATGGATTCATGTGTACGGGCCAGGGACGGACAACTGGGGGCGACAGCATGACCATCAGCCGTAGAGGAATGCTCGGGAGCGCCGCCGCGCTCGGCCTGCTCACCGCGTGCGGTTCGAACACCGGCCGGGACGGCGGCGACGACGGGGGCGGCGGCAGCGGCCCGAAGCTCTCGCACTGGTACCACCAGTACGGCGAACAGGGCACCGAGCAGGCCGTGAAGAAGTACGCGGCGGCCTACGACAAGGCGCGGGTGAGTGTCCAGTGGCGGCCCGGGAACTACGACCAGCAGACCGCCGCCGCGCTGCTCACGAAATCCGGCCCGGACGTCTTCGAGGTCAACGGGCCGACCCTGGACCAGATTCAGGGCAAGCAGGTCGTGGACCTCACCGACCTGTTCGAGGGCGTCAAGGACGACTTCAACCAGGCGGTCCTCGCGCCGAAGACGTACGACGGGAAGATCTGGGGGATCCCGCAGGTCGTCGACATGCAGATGCTCTACTACCGGAAGAGTCTGCTGGAGGACGCGGGGGTCGAGCCGCCGCGGACGATGGACGAACTCGTCGATGCTGCGCAGAAGTTGACTGACAAGAAGGTCAAGGGGCTCTTCCTGGGGAACGACGCCGGGGCCGGAGTGCTCGGCGGGACGCCGCTGCTCGCCGCCGGACTCGAACTCGTCACCGAGGACGGCGGGGTCGGCTTCGACGATCCCGCCGCCGCCCGCACCCTCGGCAAGCTCCACCGGCTCTACGCCGACAAGGCCCTGCTGCTCGGGGCGCCCGCGGACTGGTCGGACCCGTCCGCGTTCCTCCAGGGCCTCACCGCCATGCAGTGGTCCGGGCTGTGGGCGCTGCCCGCCGTCCAGAAGGCCCTCGGCGACGACTTCGGCGTCCTGCCGTTCCCGAAGGACGGCGCGCGGGGCCGCCCCGCCGTCCCGGTCGGCGCCTACGCCGCGGCCGTCTCCACCCGCACCGCGCACGAGCAGGCGGCCAAGGACTACCTGAAGTGGCTGTGGATCGAACGCACCGACTACCAGGAGGACTTCGCGCTCTCCTACGGCTTCCACATCCCCGCCCGGATCTCCCTCGCGAAGAAGGCCGCCAAGCTGCGCACGGGTGCGGCCGCCGACGCCGTCCGGTTCACCACCGACCACGGCTTCGCCCAGCCGCTGCTGTGGACCCCGGCCGCGCAGACCGCGTACCAGGACGCGCTCAACCGGATCATCAAGGACGGCGCGAACCCGGACAGCGAGCTGAAGACCGTCGTGCGGAAGGTGTCGGCCGAGCTCGACCGCGTGAAGAGCAAGTGAGCCGGGAGAAACAAGAGGAGCAACAGGAGCAACAGGAGCAACAGAAACAGGAGAAGCGGGAGAAGCAGGAGAGCCATCGGACCCGGTGGTTCTGGGTGTTCGTCGGGCCGTTCCTGCTCGGGCTGGTCGTCTTCACGTACGTCCCGCTCGGCTGGAGCGTCTACCTCAGCTTCTTCGACGCCCACAACACCGTGACACCCACCGAGTTCGTCGGCCTCGGCAACTACACGGCGCTGCTGCGGGACGACGCGTTCACCAGCAGCCTGTGGACGTTCTGCCTGTTCACGCTGTTCATCGTGCCGACGACCTACGCCGCCTCGCTCGCCCTCGCCCTCATGGTGAACCGGCTGCGGCGCGCCCAGGCCTTCTTCCGGTCCGTCTTCTTCCTCCCCGCCGCGTGCAGCTACGTCGTCGCCGCGCTCATCTGGAAGATGTCGCTCTTCAACGGTGTGCGCTTCGGCCTCGCCAACACCCTGCTCGGCTATGTCGACGCCGACCAGATCGCCTGGCTGTCCACCACGGACCCACCCTGGTACTGGCTGGTCATCGTCACCGTACGGCTCTGGCTCCAGGCCGGTTTCTACATGATCCTGTTCCTGGCCGGGCTCCAGCGGATCAGCCCGACGCTGTACGAGGCGGCGGCCGTCGACGGGGCGCGGCCGGGCTGGCAGGTGTTCCGGCACATCACGTTCCCGCAGCTGCGCACGACGTCCGTCGCCGTCGTCCTGCTGCTCGTCATCAACGCCTTCCAGGCCTTCGACGAGTTCTACAACCTGCTGTCCGACGCCCGCGGGTACCCGCCCTACGCCCGCCCGCCCCTCGTCTACCTCTACTACCTCGCCCTCGGGCAGGGGCAGAACCTCGGCCTGGGCAGCGCCGGCGCCGTCCTGCTCGCGCTGATCGTCGCCGTGGTGACGATCGGGCAGGCCCGCTGGTTCGGTCTCGGCAGGAAGGAGGCCGACGCGTGAGCTCCAGAACCGGAAACAGCGGGCTCAGGGACGACGGGCTGGTGCGGGCCGGGCGCGCCCTGCGCCTCGCGCTGCTCGTCGCCCTCGCCCTGCTCTTCCTCGTCCCCTTCTACCTCCTGGTCCGCAACGGCCTGGCGACCGAGCAGGAGATCACCTCTCCGGACTGGACGTTCTTCCCCACGGATCTGCAATGGGGCAATGTCACCGAGCTGTTCGAGGACAGCTCGGTCCCGTTCGCGCGCTCCCTGCTCAACTCGGCGCTCATCGCCGTCGCCACGACCCTCGGCACGCTCGTCCTCGCCTCCCTCGCGGGATACGGCCTGGCCCGCATCCCGTACCGGCACGCGAACAAGGTCTTCTACGCGATCCTCGGCACGCTGATGGTCCCGGCGGCCGTCACGTTCGTGCCGAGCTTCGTGCTGGTGTCCTCGCTCGGCTGGGTGTCGACGCTGCGCGGACTGATCGTGCCGACGCTGTTCTCGGCGTTCGCCTGCTTCGTCTTCCGGCAGTACTTCCTCGGGTTCCCCGGGGAGCTGGAGGACGCGGCGCGGGTCGACGGGCTCGGCTACTGGCGCACGTACTGGCGGGTGGTCGTGCCGAACTCCCGGCCCGTCTTCGCGGCGGTCGGCACGATCGTGTTCATCGGCGCGTGGAACTCGTTCCTGTGGCCGCTGGTCATCGGACAGGACCAGAACTCCTGGACGGTGCAGGTGGCCCTGTCCTCGTTCACGACGGCGCAGGTGGTGCGGCTGCACGAGCTGTTCGTCGCGGCCGCCGTGTCGATCCTGCCGCTGCTGCTCGTGTTCCTGCTGTTCCAGCGGTGGATCGTGGCGGGCGTCGAGCGCTCCGGCATCGACTGAGGACGCCGGGGCCGGCCCGCCACGGTCCGGCGGCGGGTCAGGCCGCCCGCACCTCGTACGCCTCGACGGCGATCCCCTCGTCGTCGAGGCAGCGGCCCGTCTCCAGGTCGAAGCGCTGCTTCAGGAGCGGCGAGGCGACGAACGGGCGGCCCTCGGCGGTGCCGAGCAGTCCGCGCGAGAGGACGGCCGCACCGGTGAACGGGTCGGTGTTGTCGATGGCGTAGACCCGCCCGGAGCGGTCCCGGAACAGGGCGGCCTGCCGACCGTCGGGCAGGAGGGCGGCGACCCCGCGGCCGGGGACGAGCCGGTCGAGGTCGCACACCTCCAGCCACTCCTCGTCCAGAGCGAGCTGCACGGTGGTCGCGGGGGCGATCGTCGTCAGGGTCATCGGGCTGCGGTTCCTTCCAGGGAGGCCAGCGAGATCAGCGGCAGTTCGGGCTTGATCTGGTCGCGCTCCGGGACGAAGCGGACCGTCGGGTCCGGGGTGCCGGGCGCGTTCACGAAGGAGACGAAGCGGGCCAGGCGCTCCGGGTCGTCGAGGGTCTCGGCCCACTCGTCGCGGTAGTTCGCGACATGGGCACGCATCAGCGCCTCCAGCTCGTCGCAGATGCCGAGGCTGTCGTGCACGACGACGTCCCGTACGTGGTCGAGCCCGCCCTCGATCCGGTCCAGCCAGGTCGAGGTCCGCTCCAGGCGGTCGGCGGTGCGGATGTAGAACATCAGGAAGCGGTCGATCAGACGGATCAGCTCGGCGTCGCTCAGGTCCTGCGCGAGCAGGTCGGCGTGGCGCGGGGTCATGCCGCCGTTGCCGCCCACGTACAGGTTCCAGCCGTTGGCCGTGGCGATCACGCCGAAGTCCTTCGACTGGGCCTCCGCGCACTCGCGGGCACAGCCGGAGACCGCCGACTTCAGCTTGTGCGGGGAGCGCAGGCCCCGGTAGCGCAGCTCCAGGTCGATCGCCATGCGGACCGAGTCCTGCACGCCGTAGCGGCACCAGGTCTGGCCGACACAGGACTTCACCGTGCGCAGCGCCTTGCCGTACGCGTGCCCCGACTCGAAGCCCGCGTCGACCAGCCGGCCCCAGATCGCCGGGAGTTGATCCACCCGCGCGCCGAAGAGGTCGATGCGCTGGCCGCCCGTGATCTTCGTGTAGAGCCCGAAGTCGCGGGCCACCTCGCCGATCACGATGAGCTTCTCCGGGGTGATCTCGCCGCCGGGCACCCGGGGCACGACCGAGTAGGAGCCGTTCTTCTGGAGGTTGGCGAGGAAGTGGTCGTTCGTGTCCTGGAGGGCCGCCTGCTCGCCGTCCAGGACGTAGCCGTCCGCGCCGATCGACGGGGCGAGCGAGGCGATGATCGAACCGACCGTCGGCTTGCACACCTCGCAGCCCTCGCCGCCGCGCGCCGTCTCACGCCCGTGCCCGTCGAGGACCTCGGCGAATGTCGTGATCCGCTTGACCCGCACGATCTCGTACAGCTCCTGGCGGGTCAGCGCGAAGCAGCCGCACAGGCCGTCGTCGCCGGACTTCGGCAGCAGCTGCCCGATGAGCTTGACGCAACTCCCGCACCCCGTACCGGCCTTGGTGCACTTCTTCACCTCGGGCAGCGTGGTGTGGGCGCAGATCTCGCCCTTGGTGACGTTGTGGCAGGAGCAGATCACCGCGTCGTCCGGCAGCGCCTCCGGGCCGAGCTGCGCGGGGGCGCCCGCACCGGCCGGCAGCACCAGGGCCTCCGGCGCGACGGGCGGCACCGTGCCGGTCAGCGCCCGCAGCGTCCCGTACGCCTCCGCGTCCCCGACCAGGATCCCGCCGAGCAGCTCGCCGCCGGAGCCGATCACGAGCTTCTTGTACGTGCCCGAGCGCGAGTCCGAGTAGACGACGTCGAGACAGCCCTCCGCCGCCCCGTGCGCGTCGCCGAACGAGGCCACGTCCACGCCGAGCAGCTTCAGCTTGGTGGACAGGTCGGCGCCGGTGAAGCCGTCGCCCGCCGTGCCGAGGATCGCGTCGGCGGCCGTCTGCGCCATCTCGTAGCCCGGCGCCACGAGCCCGTACACCCGGCCGTCCACGGCCAGGGCGCACTCGCCGATCGCGAACACCGCCGGGTCGCTCGTGCGGCACTCCGCGTCGACCGCGATCCCGCCGCGCTCGCCGACCGTCAGACCCATGTCGCGGGCCAGCTGGTCGCGCGGCCGGACCCCGGCGGAGAACACGACGAGGTCGGTCGCCAGCTCCGAGCCGTCCGACAGCTTCATCGCCCGTACGGCGTCCCGGTCGCCGGTGACGATCTCCTGGGTGCCGACGCCCGTGTGGACGCTCAGCCCCATGTCGCCGATCGTCCTGAGCAGGGCCGCGCCGCCGCCCTCGTCGACCTGCACCGGCATCAGGCGCGGCGCGAACTCCACGATGTGCGTGGTCAGTCCGAGACCCTTCAGCGCGCCCGCGGCCTCCAGGCCGAGCAGCCCGCCGCCGACGACGGCACCGACCGTCGCGTGGTTCTTCGCGTACTCCTCGATCGCGTACAGGTCCTCGATCGTGCGGTACACGAAACAGCCGGTCGCGTCCTTGCCGGGGACCGGCGGCACGAACGGGTACGAGCCGGTGGCCAGGACCAGGGTGTCGTACGTGAACTCCAGGCCGGAGCGGGAGCGCACGGTGCGGGCCGCCCGGTCGACGGACTCGGCAGGGTCGCCGACGTGCAGCTCGATGTTGTGCGCGGTGATGAACTCCGGGTCCGTGATGGACAGTTCCTCGGGCGTCGTGCCCGAGAAGTACGAGGTGAGCTGGACCCGGTCGTAGGCGGGGCGCGGCTCCTCGCAGAGCACGACGACGCGGTGGCTGCGGGTCAGGCCGCGTTCGGCGGCCGCTTCGAGGAAGCGCTGGCCGACCATGCCGTGGCCGATGAGAACGAGGGTGGGCATGTCAGAGGCCTCCGTCGTGGGTGAGCAGATGGAGCAGCGGCGCGCCGACGGCGTCGTCGGCGGCCAGGGATTCGTTCGCCTCCCAGGCGAGGGCGAGCGCGCCGACGCTGGCGAGCTCCCCGACCAGGACACCGCCGACCAGCCGGTCGCCGCGGACCACGACCTTGCGGTACGTGCCGCGGGTGGCGTCGGTGAGCTGCACGACGTCGTCGCCGGGCAGCGGGTCGGGCTCGCCGAACGCGGCGAGGTCCAGGGGGCCGGCCTCGTGCGGGAGCGTGAGCCGGGTCAGGGTGCGGGTGCCGGTGTACGCGGCCTCGGCGCCGGTGAGCAGCGCCGCGAGTGCGTCCGCCTGTTCGAGCGCGGGCGTCGCGAGGCCGTACACCGTGCCGGCGTGCTGGGCGCAGTCGCCGACCGCGCGGATGTGCGGGTCGCTGGTGCGGAGCTCGTCGTCGACGACGATCCCCTTGCGCACGTCGAGCCCCGCGGCCTGCGCGAGGCCGGTGCGGGGGCGGACCCCGCAGGCCAGCACGGTGACGTCGGTGTCGAGCATGAAGCCGTCGTGCAGCTCGACGCGGCGGACGTGCCCGTCCTCGACGCGGACGCCGCGCACCCGGCACTCGGTGTGGATCTCGACGCCCAGCTCGGCGAGGTGCCGGTGGACCAGCGCGCTCGACCGGGGGTCCAGCTGCCGCTCCATCAGCCGCTCCGCCTGCTGCGTGAGCACCACCTGGGCGCCGCGCCGGGCCAGCGCGCGGGCCGCCGACACACCCAGCAGCCCGCCGCCGATGACGACCGCGCGGGTCCCCTCGGTGACGGCCCGCGACAGGGCGAGGCAGTCGTCCATCGTGCGGAACGCGTGCACGCCGAGGGGCAGTTCGGTGGCGCCGGGGGCGAAGAGGCCGCGCAGCGGAGGCAGCACCGGGTTCGAGCCGGTGGCCAGGACCAGGGTCTCGTACGGGACCTCGGTGCCGTTCTCGCACTGGACCACGCGGCGCTCACGGTCGATCCGGACCGCGCGGGTGCGCAGGGGGGAGGCGGGGGTGCGGGGGAGGGCGATGACGTCGGGGGCGTACGTGCCGGCCAGGACCTCGGCGAGGAGCACGCGGTTGTACGGGGCGTGCGGTTCCTCTCCGATGAGCACGGCGTCCTCGCCCAGGCGCTGGGCCAGGCGGGTGCCGGCCAGGCCGGTGCCGATGATCACTGGGCGGGGGGTCGGTGCGGGCATGCTGTTCAGCGTGCGGGGTGGGTGTTTCTCGGGGGCGTCCCGTCGGTTTCTCCCGCGGTACGGGGTGCTCCGCGGGTGGTTCGGGGCTGTGTGAGGCGGCGCCTCCTCGGCTGCCGGGTACCTCTTCGCGGGCGGCTCTCCCACCGTCGTGGCTGGTCGCGCAGTTCCCCGCGCCCCTGAAATGCAGACCCTCCGGGTCGCATTTCCCCGATCGAGGTGCGGGGCGCCTTTCATCTGGGGAAGGCGCGGCGAAGCCGCATGCCTTCCAGGGGCGCGGGGAACTGCGCGACCAGCCCCCACCGGGCCGTAGTCGACGTACGACTATCGGCTGGAGGTCAGGTGGGCGAACACCACTACGTTGCCCTCGTACCCGGTGCCGCGTGAATAGGGGCCCCCGCACGTGATGACCCGGAGCTCCGCGCGGGAGCGCGGCCCGTAGACCTTCTCGTCGGGGAAGGACTTCGCGTCGTACACCTCGACGGAGTCCACCGTGAAGACGGCCACGGAACCGTCCCGCCGGTCGATCTCGATCGTGCGGCCCCGCGTGAGCGCCCCGAGGTCGTAGAAGACGGCGGGCCCGTCGGCGTTGTCGACGTGCCCGGCGACCACCGCCGTACCCCGCTCACCCGGTGTCGTCCCGGCCTCGTACCAGCCGGCCAGGTTCTTCTTCTGCGGCGGCGGCACGTCGAGGCTGCCGCCGCGGGTCAGCCGCAGCCCCATGAGCGGCGCGTCGACCCGGATGGACGGGATGCGGATGCGGTCCGGCGGGGACGGGGACAACGGGGACGCGCCGGGCGGGGCGTACCGGTCGGTGCCCGGACGGGCCTGCGCCGCGGACGGCTGCGGCGGCGGATGCCCGCCGGAGTTGGTGGACAGCAGCCAGGCACCCGTGCCGAGGGAGAGCACGGTGACGACCGCTATCGCGGAGTTGACTGCCTTGCCCGATCGCACGGGACCTCCTGGGACGAACGTCGCCCGCCCCTCCGGTCCGCGAGGGGCTGCGGCCGGAGGGGTGGGGACTGGCGGTACCGGTGGGCGGACGGGTCACGGACGGCGGAGGATGTCCGCGACCCGGTCCGTCCGTGGTGGCTCCTGCGGATCCCTTCAGATCCCCTCGCCTCTCGCCCGGCGATGCAGGAGCCAGGTACCGCCCGCGGCGGCGACGGCCAGAGCCGCCACGCCCGCCGCGGTCTGCACGGGGTCGGGTCCGAGCGCGCCGCCGACCCCCGTCTTCACATGGCCCTTCGGCATCTGCGCGCCCGAAGCGCCGGCCTGGGCGAGCGACACGATGAGGTCGCCGGTGACACGCGTGCCGCCGGCACACTGCGCGACGATCTCGTACGTGCCGGGCTGCGCGGACGCGGGCACCGCGAAGTGCCCCGCCGCGTTGTCGCCGTCCGAGGCCGGAGCGAGCGTGAACGCGCCCGCGCCGACCGTGCGGGCGTCACCGGCCGCCGTGCCCCGCGTGCCGCACGCGGTGGTGTCCACGGTGACCGTGGTGCCCGGGGCGGCCGTCGCGGGATAGACCTCGAGCCCGCCCTGCGCGGCGGCGGCCGGGACGGCGCCGAGACCGGCGAGGGCGACGGCGAACGCGGCGGCGGTCAGCGGTCGGCCTGTGCGCATCGTGGAGCTCCTTCGCGGGCGTCGGACGCGCCCTGCAAGTCCGAGGTAAGTACCAGTCGCCGCCGCACGCCTGCTGATGTTGCGTCAGATACGGGGGTTCGGCAGGGGTTCTGACGGGGTGACGGGTGCGTCGTCGCAGGTCATCGGCGTGTCAGGGAGCGCGGGGTGCGGGGAGCGGTGCGGGCGTACGACCGGGTGACCGGACACTCCGTCAGGCGGCGGCGCGGGGCCCGGAGGTCACAATGGGGGAGTGGAGATCACCGACGAGACCGTGCTGACCGTACTGACGACGACGGACGCCCCGGACCGGGCGGACACCCTGGCCCGCGGCGCCGTCGAGGCCCGCCTCGCGGCGTGTGCGCAGGTGTCCGCGGCGGTGACGTCCGTGTACCGGTGGAAGGGGGCGGTCGAGACGGCCCGGGAGTACCAGATCCTGCTGAAGACGACCGCCGCGCGGTACCCGGAGCTGGAGCGGTGGCTGACGGACCACCACGACTACGACACGCCCGAGATCGTGGCCGTGCCGGTCGTGCGGGGTGCCTCCGGCTATCTGGGCTGGGTGCGCGGCGAGACGACCTGAACCGTAGCTCCGGCGGGGTCGCGTCGCCGGGTGCGGGCTGGTGGGGGCTGGTCGCGCAGTTCCCCGCGCCCCTGAAATGCATGCCCTTCGGGCGCATTTCCCCGATGCTCCGGCTCCCACCGGCCCGCACCCGGCGACGTCGCTACACCCGTTCGACCCGTACCGCGCACACCTTGAACTCCGGCATGCGGGAGGTCGGGTCGAGGGCAGGGTTCGTGAGGGTGTTGGCGCGGCCCGGGCCCGGCCAGTGGAAGGGCATGAAGACCGTGTCGGGGCGGATGCCCGGGGTCAGGCGGGCCGGCGCGACCGCGCGGCCGCGCCGTGACACCACCGCCACGTCCTCGCCCTCGACCACGCCGAGCCGCGCCGCGAGCCGGGGGTGCAGTTCGACGAAGGGGCCCGGGGCCGCCCGGTTGAGCTCGTCGACGCGGCGGGTCTGGGCGCCCGACTGGTACTGGGCGACGACCCGCCCCGTCGTCAGGTGCACCGGGTACGCCGCGTCCGGCTCCTCGGCGGCCGGACGGTGCGTCACCGGCACGAACCGGGCCCGGCCGTCCTCGTGCGCGAACCGGTCGAGGAAGAGGCGGGGCGTGCCCGCGTCGTCCGGTTGCGGGCAGGGCCAGAAGACGCCGTCGCCCTGGGCGAGACGCTCGTAGGAGATGCCCGCGTAGTCGGCCGGACCGCCCGCGGAGGCGCGGCGCAGCTCGCCGAAGACCTCCTCGGGGTCGGCCGGGAAGCCCTTCTCCAGGTCGGGGGCGAGGCGCGCGGCGAGTTCGCGGAGCACTTCGAGGTCGGAGCGGACGCCGTCGGGCGGGGTGAGGGCGCGGCGGCGCAGCAGCACCCGGCCCTCCAGGTTCGTGACCGTGCCGGTCTCCTCCGCCCACTGCGTCACCGGCAGCACGACGTCCGCGAGTTCGGCGGTCTCGGACAGGACGACATCGGCCACGGCGAGGAAGTCGAGGGAGCGCAGCCGCTGCTCGACGTGGGCCGCGCGGGGCGCCGACACGACCGGGTTCGAGCCCATCAGGAGCAGCGCGCGGATGTCGCCGCCGAGCGCGTCGAGCAGCTCGTACGCGGAGCGGCCGGGGCCGGGCAGCGAATCCGGGTCCACGCCCCAGACCCCGGCGACGTGGGCGCGGGCGGCGGGGTCGGCGAGCTTGCGGTAGCCGGGCAACTGGTCGGCCTTCTGGCCGTGTTCGCGGCCGCCCTGCCCGTTGCCCTGGCCGGTGAGACAGCCGTAGCCGGAGTGCGGGCGGCCCGGGCGGCCGGTGGCGAGGGCCAGATTGATCCACGCGGAGACCGTGTCCGTGCCCTTGGCCTGCTGCTCGGGCCCGCGCGCGGTCAGCACCATGGCCTCACCGGCCCCCGCGAACAGGTCGACCGCCTCGCGCAGCCGCGGCACCGGCACCCCGGTGACCCGCTCCACGTACTCCGGCCAGTGCGCCATCGCCGCGGCCCGCGCCCCCTCCCAGCCCGAGGTCCGCTCCTGGATGTACGCCTCGTCGGCGCGGCCCTGCGCCACCACGAGGTGCAGCATGCCGAGGGCGAGCGCGAGGTCCGTGCCGGGGCGCGGGGCCAGGTGCAGGTCGGCGAGTTCGGCGGTCCGGGTGCGGCGCGGGTCCACGACGATCAACGTGCCGCCGTTGGCCTTGAGTTCGGTCAGATAGCGCAGCGCGGGCGGCATCGTCTCGGCCGGGTTCGAGCCGACCAGCAGCACGCAGCCGGTGCGCGGAATGTCCTCCAGCGGGAACGGCAGCCCCCGGTCGAGCCCGAACGCGAGCTGACCGGCGGCCGCCGCCGACGACATGCAGAACCGGCCGTTGTAGTCGATCTGCGAGGTCCGCAGCACCGTGCGGGCGAACTTGCCCAGCGCGTACGCCTTCTCGTTCGTGAGGCCGCCGCCGCCGAACACGGCGTTCGCGTCGGGGCCGTGCGCGGTGCGGGCCCGGTCGAGCGCCGCGGCGATCGTGTCCAGGGCCTCGTCCCAGCCGGCCGGTTCGAGGCGGCCCGTGGTGGCGCTGCGCACGAGCGGGCCGGTCAGCCGCACCCGGGACGACAGCACCTCGCCGGCGCTCTGGCCTTTGCCGCACAGGGCGCCCCGGTTCACCGGGAAGTCCTCCCGGCCGCTCACCGTGGCGTCCGGGGCGACCCGCATCCCGCACTGCAGGGCGCAGTACGGGCAGTGCGTGGCGGTGGGGGCGGGCGGCTCGGAGGCGGTGACCGTGTGCATACGGGCCAGCGTGCGGGCCCGTTGTTACGCGGTGAGGGGCGCGGCGGTTACGCACGGGGTACGCGGTCCTCCCCGCGCCCGGGGCCAGGCCGTGAGGTCAGCGGCGCAGGGCGTCCGCGATGCCGCTCTCGCGCGGGCCGAGGAAGTGCGGGTCGGGGCGGACGACCGCGTCCAGGGCCGCCTTGCCCGCCGCGAGGACCTCCCGGGCGCCGCCCGCGTACCAGGTCACGTCGTGCGGTTCGTCCACCCCGACGCCGTACGAGGACACGCCGGCGGCCTCGCACAGGGCGACCGCCCGCCGGATGTGGAAGCCCTGGCTGACCAGGACCGCGCGGTGCACCCCGAAGATCTTGCGGGCCCGCACGCAGGAGTCCCAGGTGTCGAACCCGGCGTAGTCGCTCACGACGGCGCGTCCCGGCACGCCGTGCCGGGTCAGGTAGTCCCGCATGGCGTCGGGCTCGTCGTAGTCCTCGGTGCTGTTGTCGCCGGTGACCAGGACGGCCCGGACCCGGCCCGTGCGGTACAGCTCCGCCGCGGCGTCCAGCCGGTGGGCCAGATAGGGGGAGGGCTCCCCGTCCCACAGCCCCGCGCCGAACACGACGGCCACGTCGGTACGGGGCACGTCGCCGAGCGCCTTGACCCGGTCACCGGTCGACGCGAACAGCCACGTCGCCGGCAGCAGCGCGAGCACGCACAGCCCCATGAGGGCCTGCACGGCGATACGCCGCCCCCGCGTGGTCCGGGGCAGCCGCGGCCTGGTTCCGGGCAGCTTCAAGGGTGGCTCTCCTCAGTCGAGGCGACGGTACTTCCCTGTCACCGACCCAGACGCCCCACCCCCAAAGAAGGTTTCGCCGCACGGCGGCCGGGAGCAGGACCGGGCAGGTGCGCCCCGCCAGGGGCGCGGGGAACTGCGCGAGAAGCCCCACCGGGCCGCGGCCGGGGACGATGGCGAGCACACCGCGGCGGTGGGCCGGGTGGACGGGCGGGAGCAGGACCGGGCAGGTGCGCCCCGTCAGGGGCGCGGGGAACTGCGCGAGAAGCCCCACGGGGCGGCGGCCGGGGACGATGGCGAGCACACCGCGGCGGTGGGCCGGGTGGACGGGCGGGAGCAGGACCGGGCAGGTGCGCCCCGTCAGGGGCGCGGGGAACTGCGCGAGAAGCCCCACCGGGCCGCGGCCCGGAAGAGAGCGGGCCGCACCACGGCGGGACCGGGGCCGCCCCGGGCAGAGGCCCCGCTCACCGATCCCCCCGCCACACAGTGAACCCGCGGCAACCACTCGTCACCGCCCCGCAACAACACGGCAACCCCCACCCGGCACGATCACTCCATGACGGACGAGTTCGCAAGCACGGGCACGACCAGCACGGCAGGACTCCTCACCATGATCAGTGACCAGCTCGGCGACCAGCTCAGCCACGTCTCCCTGCGGAGCCGCAAGAAGGCGCCCGCCCTCGTCCTCGTGGCCCACGGCAGCCGGGACCCCCGCGCCCTCGCCACGGTGACCGCCCTGACCCACCGCATCCGGGAACTCCGCCCCGCCCTCCCCGTCCACCTGGGTCACATAGAACTCAACGAGCCCCTGCTCACCGACACCCTCACCGCACTCCGCCCCGGCCGAGCCGTCCTCGTCCCGCTGCTCCTCTCCCGCGGCCACCACGTCAAGCACGACATTCCCGGCGCGGCCGGCGCCGCGGAGCACCTCCGTACCCGCGTCGCCGCCCCCCTCGGCCCGCACCCCCTCCTCGTCGACGCCCTGCACGACCGCCTGACCGAGGCCGGCTGGCCGGCGCAGCAGTCCGAGCGGGCCCGCCGCCGCTCCGGCGTCGTGCTCGCCGCCGCCGGGTCCCGCGACCCCGACGCCGCCGTCGACATCCGCCGTACCGCCGACCTGCTCGCCCACCGCCTCGGCGTCCCCGTCGTCCCGGCCCACCCGGGCTCGGCCGAGGCCCAGGACGTGCCGGCGGCGGTCCGCGCCCTCGCCGCCCGCGGCAGGACCCGTACGGCGGTCGCCGCGTACTTCACGGCCCCGGGCCGGTTCGCCGCCCAGGCCGCGGCCGCCGCGCCCGGCATCGCGGCGGCCCCGCTCGGCACCCACCCGGCCCTCGTCCGCCTGGTCCTGCACCGCTACGACACCGCCCTGACCGGCGCCCCGCAGACCGCCCCGCAGACCGCCCCGCACACCGCTCTGCCCGATCTGGCGACCGTCTGACAGTGGTGCCGTCTACTGTCGCCCCATGGAACGCAGCGACAAGAACGGCCTGGACGACACCGGTTACGACCCCGCCGCGGCCGAGCGCTGGGCCCCCGAGCCCGACAAGCGCCCCGGCCGCACCGCGTTCCAGCGGGACCGCGCCCGCGTCCTGCACTCCGCCGCGCTGCGCCGTCTCGCCGGCAAGACCCAGGTCGTCACGCCCGGCACAAGGAGCCGACACTGGGACGCGAGCCCCCGCACCCGCCTCACCCACTCCCTGGAGTGCGCCCAGGTCGGCCGGGAGCTCGGCGCGGCGCTCGGCTGCGACCCCGACCTCGTCGAGACGGCCTGCCTCTCGCACGACCTCGGCCACCCGCCCTTCGGGCACAACGGCGAACAGGCGCTCAACGAGGTCGCCGAGGACTGCGGCGGCTTCGAGGGCAACGCCCAGTCGCTGCGCCTGCTCACCCGCATCGAACCCAAGCGCTTCGTGCACGCCCCCGGCACCGGCGAACTCGTCAGCGTGGGACTCAACCTGACCCGCGCCGCCCTCGACGCCGCCACCAAGTACCCGTGGCCGCGCGGCGCCCACCCCAGCGACCCCGGCTCGCCCAAGTTCGGGGTGTACGAGGACGACCGGCCGGTCTTCGACTGGGTGCGCCAGGCAGCGCCCGGCCGGCGCAGCTGTTTCGAGGCCCAGGTCATGGACTGGTCCGACGACGTCGCGTACTCGGTGCACGACCTGGAGGACGGCCTGCACGCGGGCCACCTCGACCCGAACGTGCTGCACGCCGAGCCCGAGCGCGCCGACGTCTTCGCGGTCGCCGTCGGGCGCTACGTGCCGGCGGACACCGACCCGGCCGAGCTGGCCGCCGCCCTCGACCGGCTCCTCGACCAGGAGTGGTGGCCGCACGGCTACGACGGCACCGCCGTCGCGCAGGCCCGCCTCAAGGACGCCACCAGCCAGCTCATCGGCCGCTTCTGCCTCGCCGCCGAGGGCGCCACCCGGGCCCGGTACGGCTCGGGCCGCCTCACCCGCTACGGCGCCGAACTGGTCGTCCCGCGCGAGGCCCGCATGGAGTGCGCCGTCCTCAAGGCCGTCGCCGACCGCTATGTGATGCAGCGCCCCCAGCAGGAGGCGCTCCGCGCCGACCAGCGCGTCGTCGTCGCCGAACTGGCCGAGGCCCTCACCGCCCGCGCCCCCGACGGCCTGGACCCCCAGTTCCGCGCCCTGTTCGGCGAGGCCCCCGACGACCGGGCCCGCAAGCGCGTCGTGGTCGACCAGATCGCCTCCCTGACGGACGCCACGGCCCGCTCCCTCCACGCCTCCCTCACGGCATCCCGCTCCTGAACCCTCCCGCTCACCGGCCCCCGCCGGCCACGTCTTCGCCGAGCCGTCCCCCGTTCATGACCGCGTCCCCGAGGGGCGTCCGCCGGTGCAGCACCGTGTTGCCGCGCCGCTCCGACGTGACCAGGCCCGCCTCGCGCAGCACCGTCGCGTGGCGGCTCGCCGTCGAGGCCGTCAGCCGGAGCAGCTCCGCCAACTGGCCCGTCGTCCGCGGATGTTCCAGCGCGTCCAGGACCAGGGCCCGTGTCGGGCCGATCAGTTGGGAGACCGGTGGCGGCGCCGAGCCGTGGGCGCGGGTGCGGGCCAGCCAGCCGGGGGCCGGGCCCAGCGGATGGACCAGCACCGGGTCGAGCGCGTCGTCGGCCAGCACGACCGGCGCCACCACACAGAAGAACCCCGGCACGATCGTCAGCGGCCGCCCGCCCAGCGGCAGCCGCCGCGCCACCGGGTACGCGGCGACCAGCGCCCCCGCGTCCAGCGCCACCGACGGCCCGTAACTCTCCAGGAGCCCGGCCGCGCCCCCGCGCAGCGCCGCGTCCGCCCGCACGGCGCGGTCGTCGGCGACCGCGCCCCGCATCGCCGGGAGATACGGCTCGACCGCGACCGCGTGGTACGCCCGCAGCGCCCGCCCGAGCCGCTCCAGCGCCGCCACGTCCCCCTCGGCGAGCCGCCGCACCCCCGGCGGCACCGGCCCGTGCGCGTACACCTCGGACAGTTCCGCCGACAGCCGGCGCCGCGGCGTGCTCAGCACCGCCTCGATCCCCTCCTCCAGACCGCCGCCGCCCTGACCGGGCGTGAGGAAGTCCGGGAAGTACGCGGCCCAGGGCGACAGCCGGGTCAGCGCCGCCGTCACCTCCGTCAGTCCGCTCCGCGCCAGCGCCGCCCGCACCTCGCGCCGCCACGGGTCGAACACCACGGCCGCCTGACGGTTCTGCAGCAGATGCAGACTCAGCACGATCTCCCACAGCGGATCGGTGTCCGGCGCGACCCGCAGCCGCGCCAGATCCTCCCCCGTGACCTCGATGCGCAGCATCGCCCAGGATCCCCCCGCTCCCTTTGCGTTGTGGACGAATTACCCCACAACTCCCCGCCATTACCGCACGGTTGGGCCCGGGGAAGCACGGGGGACACGGGGATATCGGGGGATGGCCGTGGACGCGGTGGACTGGTGCGCGCTGCTCGCGGTGGCGCTCGCGGCGGGATGGCTGGACGCGGTGGTCGGCGGCGGGGGCCTGGTGCAGGTGCCGGCCCTGATGGTGCTGCTGCCCACCGCCCCGATGGCGACGCTGCTCGGCACGAACAAGCTGGTGGCGATCACCGGCACCTCGTCCGCGGCCCTGACGTACGCGAGACGCGTGGGCCTGGGCGGCACGGGCACCGTCCGCGCGGCCCTGATCGGCGTCCCGACCTCCTTGCTGGGCGCGATGACGGCCGCGTACCTGCCCGAGGGCGTGTTCCTGCCCGCGGTCCTGGTGACGCTGCTCGCCGTCGGCGTCTGGGGCCTGTTCGGCGCGGGCGCCGCGCAGGTCCGCGCCCCGGACGGGCCGGGGGAGCGGCCCCGCAGGCCGGGGCGCCGCGCCCTGACCGCCGTCGCCGTCATCGGCTACTACAGCGGGGCCATCGGCTCCGGCACCGGCGTCCTCCTCGTCGCCCTGTTCACCGCCACCCTCGGCACCGGCTTCCTCAAGGGCTCGGCCACCGCCAAGGCGGTCTCCGTCGGCACCGACCTCGGCGCCCTCGTCCTGTTCGCCTCCCTCGGCCACGTGCTGTGGGCGACCGGCGCCGCGATGGCCCTCGCCAACATCACCGGCGGCGCCATCGGAGCCCGTACGGCCATCCGCGGGGGCGCCGGATTCGTGCGCGCCGCGCTGCTCTGCACGGTCGTCGCCCTCGTCACGAAGCTCGCACTCGACCACTGGGCGTGACGGTCCCGCGGGTCACGCCGAAACCGCTCCAAAGGAAAAATCGGAGAAAACCGCTGAAAAACGGAGAGAAAGGTGCTGTGATCGGGCCGCGCCCCCTTCCCGCATCACGCTCCGTGCGGGACGCTCGCATATGACGGCACGGCTTGACGGGCTTGACGGCTTGGCAACGAGGAGGAATCACGTGGTCGACGCGGACCAGACGTTCGTCATCGTCGGGGGAGGACTCGCCGGCGCGAAGGCCGCCGAGACGCTCCGCTCGGAGGGCTTCACCGGCCGGGTCATCCTGATCGGTGACGAACGGGACCACCCGTACGAACGCCCACCCCTGTCCAAGGGCTACCTCCAGGGCAAGGAGGAGCGCGACAGCGTCTTCGTCCACGAACCGGCCTGGTACGCGAGCAACGACATCGAGCTCCACCTCGGCCAGACGGTCACCGCCATCGACCGCACCGCCAAGACCGTGCAGCTCGGCGAGGGCACCGCCGTGCGCTACGACAAGCTGCTGCTCGCCACCGGCGCCGAGCCCCGCCGCCTCGACATCCCCGGCACCCACCTCGCCGGCGTCCACCATCTGCGCAGGCTCTCCCACGCCGAGCGCCTCAAGCACGTCCTCGCCTCCCTCGGCCGGGACAACGGGCACCTGGTGATCGCCGGCGCCGGCTGGATCGGCCTGGAGGTCGCCGCCGCCGCCCGCCAGTACGGCGCCGAGGTCACGATCGTCGAGCCGGAGGCCACCCCGCTGCACGCGGTCCTCGGCCCCGAGCTCGGCCAGATCTTCACCGAACTGCACAGCGACCACGGAGTCCGCTTCCACTTCGGCGCCCGGCTCACCGAGATCAGCGGCCAGGACGGCATGGTCCTCGCCGCCCTCACCGACGACGGCGAGGAGCACCCCGCGCACGACGTGCTCGCCGCCATCGGCGCCGCCCCGCGCACCGCCCTCGCCGAGGCCGCGGGACTGGAGATGGCGCCCCGCGAGCACGGCGGCGGCATCGCCGTCGACATCGCCCTGCGCACCTCCGACCCCGACATCCACGCCGCGGGCGACGTCGCCGCCGTCCAGCACCCCCTGTTCGACACCCGGCTCCGCGTCGAGCACTGGGCCAACGCGCTCAACGGCGGGCCCGCCGCCGCCCGCGCCATGATGGGCAAGGACGTCGTCTACGACCGGGTGCCGTACTTCTTCTCCGACCAGTACGACCTCGGCCTGGAGTACTCGGGCTGGGCGCCCCCGGGCTCGTACGACCAGGTCGTGCTGCGCGGCGACGCGGGCAAGCGCGAGTTCATCGCCTTCTGGCTCAAGGACGGCCGCGTCCTCGCGGGGATGAACGTGAATGTGTGGGACGTCACGGAGCAGATCCAGAAACTGATCCGCACCGGCGTCCGGCCCGGCGCCGAGCGCCTCGGCGACCCGTCCGTGCCGCTGGCCACCCTGCTGGAGGAGTGAGACCGGCGTCCCTGAGTCACCCTCCCGTGCCCGTAGAATTCACGCGTGGCAGGCAGGATCAATGACGAGGACGTGAAAGCGGTTCGGGACGCGGTCCCGATCGACGCCGTCGTGTCCGAGTACCTGCAACTGCGCAACGCGGGCGGCGGCAACCTGAAGGGCCTGTGCCCCTTCCACGACGAGAAGTCACCGTCCTTCCAGGTCAGTCCGAGCAAGGGGTTCTTCCACTGCTTCGGCTGCCAGGAAGGCGGCGACACCATCACGTTCGTGATGAAGATCGACCACCTCACCTTCTCCGAGGCGGTCGAGCGCCTGGCCGGCCAGGCCGGCATCACGCTGCGCTACGAAGAGGGCGGCTACAACCCCTCCCACCAGCGCGGCGAGCGGATCCGCCTGGTCGAGGCGCACAAGATCGCCGCACAGTTCTACGTGGACCAGCTGGAGTCCCCGGAAGCCGAGATCGGACGGAAGTTCCTCGCCGAGCGCGGCTTCGACCAGGCCGCGGCCGCCCACTTCGGCGTCGGCTACAGCCCGGCCGGCTGGGACCACCTCACCCGCTTCCTGCGCGGCAAGGGCTTCACCGACAAGGAGCTCACCCTCTCCGGCCTCTCCCAGGAGGGCCGCCGAGGCCCCATCGACCGCTTCCGCGGCCGCCTCATGTGGCCCATCCGCGACATCGGCGGCGAGGTCGTCGGCTTCGGCGCCCGCCGCCTGCGCGAGGACGACAACGGGCCGAAGTACCTGAACACGCCCGAGACCCCCATCTACAAGAAGTCCCAGGTCCTCTACGGCATCGACCTCGCCAAGAAGGAGATCGCCAAGTCCTCCCGCGCGGTCGTCGTCGAGGGCTACACGGACGTCATGGCCTGCCACCTCGCCGGGGTGACCACCGCCATCGCCACCTGCGGCACCGCCTTCGGCGGCGACCACATCAAGATCCTCCGACGGCTCCTCATGGACAACGGGTCGGCGCGCGTCATCTTCACCTTCGACGGCGACGCCGCGGGCCAGAAGGCCGCCCTGCGCGCCTTCGAGGACGACCAGAAGTTCGCCGCCGAGACCTACATCGCCATCGCGCCGGACAACATGGACCCGTGCGACCTGCGCCTCGTCAAGGGCGACGAAGCGGTCGCCGACCTGGTCGAACCCCGCACCCCCCTCTTCGAGTTCGCGCTGCGCCAGATCGTGAGCCGCTACGACCTGGAGACCCCCGCCGGGCGCGCCGCCGCGCTCGACGAGGCCGCGCCCGTCGTCGCCCGGATCAAGAACAGCGCCTCCCAGCACGAGGTCGCCGTCCAGCTCGCCGGGATGCTCGGCATCCTCGACACCCAGTTCGTCGTCAAGCGCGTCGCCCAGCTCGCCCGCTGGGCCCGCGACCGCGGCGGCAAGGGCCCCGCCCCGGCCCGCGGCGGCGCCCCGTCCATGGCCGCGGCCGCGCCCGCCGCCCCCGGCTTCGGCGGCCCCGCCCTCACTCTGCGCAACCCCGTCTACGCCACCGAGCGCGAACTCCTCAAGCTCGCCCTCCAGCACCCGCACCTCGTCTCCCCGGCCTTCGACGCGTACGGCATCGACGAGTTCACCGCCGCGCCCTACGCGGCCGTGCGCCAGGCCGTCCTGGAGGCGGGCGGCGCCGAGCAGGGCGTCCAGGACCCGCAGGCCTATCTCGTCGCCGTCCGCGAGGCCGCGCCCGACGACGCCGTGCGCGCCATGGTCACCGAGCTCGCCGTCGAGGCCATCCACCGCAAGACCGTCGACGAGGCCTACGCGGGCGAGCAGCTCGTGTGGGTCCGCCGCCGCGCCGTCGACCGCCGCATCCGCGACGTCCAGGGCACCCTCACCCGCCTCGGCAACGGCGGCGACCCGGCGCAACTGGCCGCGGTGCAGAACGAGTTGTGGGTGCTCCAGCAGTACGGCCAGGCCCTGCGGGAGCGCGGCGCCGAAGCGCTGTAGCCGGGCCGCGCACCGACGCGCCGTTTGGCGGCGGGCCCCGCGGGGAAGACCGGCCGAACCTACAGCTCGGTAACCGTCCGGTCACGCACCGGACTCAAAAAGTCATCGCACACCCCTCGTGGCGGGACTGTGTCGTACCCCACACTGAGTCCGGTGCCTGAGTCCCCGGAGCGCGGCCGGAGCACGGACGACGCTCCCTCCGCCGCACGCCTCAGCAGCGATCACCTGGAGGTCGCCCCCGTGCAGACCCAGACCCTCACCCCGAGCGAGAGCACAGCGCAGGCCGAACCACCCGCC
The DNA here is from genome assembly GCF_042749255.1 of Streptomyces sp. NPDC059524. NCBI lineage: Bacteria > Bacillati > Actinomycetota > Actinomycetes > Kitasatosporales > Streptomycetaceae > Streptomyces > Streptomyces sp. NPDC059524. The sequence goes on from NZ_JBHYTK010000006.1 coordinate 101,803, forward strand.
GCCCCGGCGGACGACGTGCTCCCCGCGGTGCCCGCGCAGAGCCGCTCCGCGCACCACCCCGAGGCGGCCGGCGCCGGGGCCCCGCAGGACGAGCCGGGCGAGACCGTGCCGTCCGATCCGCCCGAGCCGCTGCGCGCCGCCCGCGCCGACACCGGCGGACCCTCGTCCGACCTGTTCCGCCAGTACCTGCGCGAGATCGGCCGCATCCCGCTGCTGAGCGCCGCCGAGGAGGTCGAGCTCGCCCGCCGCGTCGAAGCCGGCCTGTTCGCCGAGGAACGCCTGACCTCGGGCGCCGACCTCGACTCCGGGCTCGCCCTGGACCTCGACCGACTGGTCGTCATGGGCCGCATGGCCAAGCGCCGCCTCATCGAGTCCAACCTGCGCCTGGTCGTCTCCGTCGCCAAGCGCTACGTCGGCCGCGGCCTGACCATGCTCGACCTCGTCCAGGAGGGGAACCTGGGCCTCATCCGCGCCGTCGAGAAGTTCGACTACGCCCGGGGCTACAAGTTCTCGACGTACGCCACCTGGTGGATCCGGCAGGCCATGAGCCGTGCCCTCGCCGACCAGGCCCGCACCATCCGCGTCCCCGTCCACGTCGTCGAGCTCATCAACCGCGTGGTCCGCGTCCAGCGCCGGATGCTCCAGGAGCGCGGCTACGAGCCCACGCCCGAAGAGGTCGCCGCCCACCTCGACCTGCCGCACGAACGCGTCAGCGAGGTGCTCCGGCTCGCCCAGGAACCGGTCTCCCTGCACGCCCCGGTCGGCGAGGAGGACGACGTCGCGCTCGGCGACCTCATCGAGGACGGCGACGCGGCGAGCCCCGTCGAGTCCGCCGCGTTCCTCCTGCTCCGCGAACACCTCGAAGCGGTCCTCTCGACCCTCGGCGAACGCGAACGCAAGGTGGTCCAGCTCCGCTACGGCCTGGCCGACGGCCGCCCCCGCACACTGGAGGAGATAGGCCGCATCTTCGGCGTCACCCGCGAACGCATCCGCCAGATCGAGTCCAAGACCCTCAACAAGCTGAGGGACCACGCCTTCGCGGACCAGCTGCGGGGTTACCTGGACTGAGCCCGGGGCGCGGGGCCGGCGGGGGGGGCGGGGCCCCCCCCCCGTGCCGGGGGGCCGGGTACACCCCCCCCCCCCCCGGCGCGCGGTCCGGGGGGGGGGGGCCCGGGCGGGGGGCGGGGGGGGCGGGGCCCGCCCGGGCCCCCCCCCCCGCGCCCTGTCGCGGCGCTCAGTCGACCTCCGCGACCGCCTGCGCGAACTGGGCCTCGTACAGGCGCTGATACGCGCCGCCGGAGGCGACCAGTGCCTCGTGCGAGCCCTGCTCCACGATCGACCCGTTCTCCATGACCAGAATCGTGTCGGCGTCGCGGATCGTCGAGAGACGGTGCGCGATGACGAACGAGGTCCGCCCGGAGGCGAGCCGCGCCATGGCCTTCTGGATGAGCACCTCGGTGCGGGTGTCGACGGAGGAGGTCGCCTCGTCGAGCACGAGGATCACGGGGTCGGACAGGAACGCCCGGGCGATCGTGATGAGCTGCTTCTCGCCCGCGCTGACCCCCGTCCCCTCGTCGTCGATCACCGTGTCGTACCCGTCGGGCAGCGTCCGGATGAACCGGTCCGCGTGCGCGGCCCGCGCCGCCCGCTCGACGTCCTCCCGGGTGACCTCCTTCGCCGCGCCGTACGCGATGTTGTCCGCGATCGTCCCGCCGAACAGCCACGTGTCCTGGAGCACCATGCCGATCCCGGCCCGCAGCTCGTCCCGGGACATCTCCGCGATGTCGACCCCGTCGAGCGTGATCCGTCCGCCGGTGACGTCGTAGAACCGCAGCAGCAGATTGACCAGCGTCGTCTTGCCCGCACCCGTCGGCCCCACGATGGCGACCGTGTGCCCGGGCTCCGCCGTCAGCGACAGGTCCTCGATGAGCGGCCGGTCCGGGTCGTAGCGGAAGGCGACATGCTCGAACTCGACGTGCCCGCGCAGCCGTTCCGGCTTCCGCGGGGTCCGCGGGTCCGGCGACTGCTCCTCGGCGTCGAGCAGTTCGAAGATCCGCTCGGCGGAGGCGACGCCCGACTGCACCAGGTTCGCCATCGACGCGACCTGCGTCAGCGGCATCGAGAACTGGCGCGAGTACTGGATGAACGCCTGCACGTCACCGATGGACAGCGACCCGGACGCCACCCGCAGACCGCCGACCACGGCCACGAGCACATAGTTCAGGTTCGACACGAAGAACATCAGCGGCTGCATGATCCCGCTGTTGAACTGCGCCTTGAACGAGGCCTCGTACAGCGCCTCGTTCTGCTCGGCGAACTGCTCCGCCGACTCCTTCTGCCGGCCGAACACCTTCACCAGCGTGTGGCCCGTGTACATCTCCTCGATGTGCGCGTTCAGCACACCCGTGGTCTTCCACTGCTGCACGAACTGCGGCTGCGACCGCTTGCCGACCTTCGCCGCGACGACCACCGAGAGCGGCACCGTCACCAGCGCGACCAGCGCGAGCAGCCACGAGATCCAGAACATCATCACCAGCACGCCGACGATGGTCAGCAGCGAGTTGAGCATCTGCCCCATCGTCTGCTGGAGCGTCTGCCCGATGTTGTCGATGTCGTTCGTCGCCCGGCTCAGCACCTCGCCGCGCTTCTGCTTGTCGTAGTACGACAGCGGCAGCCGCTGCAGCTTGGCCTGCATGTCGCCGCGCAGCCTGGCCACCGCCAGGTTGATCGCGCGGTTGGCGAGCCGGGTGCCGATCATCATCGAGAAGCCGGCCACCGCGAACACGGCGAGCGCGAGCAGCAGCACCTCCCCGATCGCGTCGAAGTCGACGCCCTGGCCGGGGGTGAAGTCGACGCCGCCGAGCATGTCGGCCATGCCGGTGTCACCCTTGGCCCGCAGGCTCTCGATGACCTGCTCCTTGGTCGCCCCGGGCTTCATCTGCCCGCCGACGATCCCGCCGAACAGCAGGTCGGTGGCGTGCCCGAGGATCTTCGGCCCGACGACCGAGAGCCCCACGCTGATCACCACCGCGACCAGTACCCCGGCCACCGCCGCCCGGTGCTCCGCCAGCCGCTTGAGGAGCCGCTTCCCGGACCCCTTGAAGTCCATCGACCGCGAACCGGGCCCACCGGCCGCCATCCGCGCCGCCATCGGCCCACTCATCAGGCCGCCTCCGCTTCCGTCAGCTGGGAGAGCACGATCTCCCGGTACGTCTCGTTGTCGGCCATCAGCTCGTGGTGGCGCCCGCTGCCGACGACGCGGCCCTCGTCGAGGACGACGATGCGGTCGGCGTCACGGATCGTGGAGACCCGCTGCGCGACGATCACCACCGTCGACTCGGCCGTCTCGTCGCCCAGCGCGCGGCGCAGCGCCGCGTCCGTCGCGTAGTCGAGCGCGGAGAACGAGTCGTCGAAGAGGTAGATCTCCGGCCGCTGCACGAGTGTGCGCGCGATCGCGAGCCGCTGCCGCTGGCCACCCGACACGTTCGTGCCGCCCTGGGTGATCGGCGCGTTCAGGCCGCCCTCCAGCGCCGCCACGAACTCCCGGGCCTGCGCCACGCCGAGCGCGTGCCACAGCTCCTCGTCGGTCGCGTCCGGCCGCCCGTAGCGCAGGTTGGACGCCACCGTCCCGGAGAACAGGTACGGCTTCTGCGGTACGAGGCCCACGGTGCGGGCCATCAGCTCGGGGTCGATCTCCCGCACATCCTCGCCGTCCACGAGCACGGCACCGGAAGTGGTGTCGTACAGGCGGGGCACGAGGCCGAGCAGCGTCGACTTGCCGCTGCCGGTCGAGCCGATGATCGCGGTGGTCTCACCGGGCCGGGCGACCAGGTCGACGGCGCGCAGCACGGGCTCCTCGGCGCCCGGGTAGCCGAAGTCGGCGCCCCGGATCTCCAGATGGCCGCGCTGGAGCAGCTCCCGCACCGAGGTCTCGGGCGCCGGCGGCACCACGCTGGACTCGGTGGCGAGGACCTCCTGGATGCGCTCGGCGCACACCTCGGCGCGCGGCACCTGCATGAACATGAAGGTGGCCATCATGACGCTCATCACGATCTGCATGAGGTACGCGAGGAACGCGGTCAGGTCGCCGATCTGCATGCCGCCGCTGTCGATCCGGTGGGCGCCGAACCAGACGACGGCGATCGAGGCGACGTTCACGATCGTCATGACGAACGGGAACATCAGCGCCATGATCCGGCCGGTGGCCAGCGAGGTCTCCGTCAGATCCCAGTTGGCCTCGCCGAACCGGCCCTTCTCGAAGTCGTCGCGGACGAAGGCGCGGATCACCCGGTTGCCGGTGATCTGCTCGCGCAGCACCCGGTTCACCGTGTCCAGCTTGACCTGCATGGAGCGGAACAGCGGCCGCATCCTGCGGATGATCAGCGTGAGGACGATCGCCATCACGGGCAGCACGGCCAGCAGCACGCCGGACAGCGGCACGTCGAGGCCGAGCGCCATGACGACACCGCCGACGCACATGATCGGCGCCGACACCATCAGCGTGAACGCGAGCAGCACCAGCATCTGGACCTGCTGCACGTCGTTCGTCGTACGGGTGATCAGCGACGGCGCGCCGAACTGGCCGACCTCGCGGGCCGAGAAGGACTGCACCCGGTCGAAGACGGCGGCCCGCACGTCACGGCCGAGCGCCGCCGAGGTCCGGGCGCCGTAGAACACGGCGCCCGTGTTGCACACGACCTGGACGACTGTGACGCCGAGCATCAGGGCGCCGAAGGTCAGGATGTAGCCGGTGTCGCCCTCGACGACACCGTTGTCGATGATGTCCGCGTTCAGGGTGGGCAGGTACAGCGAGGCGCAGGTCTGCAGGAACTGCAGCAGCACCAGCAGCCCGATGGGTTTCTTGTACGGGCTCAGGTGGGCCCGCAGAAGTCTTATGAGCACGCTCGGTCTCTCGGTGGTCGGCGATCAGGAGTGTGAGCGGTTGGGGAGTGGGGAGGTGCGCCGCCGCCGCAACGGTGACGCATGGACCCCTATCGTCGGACACTCCACCCGCGTTACCTCAACCGAATAAGCCAAGAGCGTTCAAAGACCGCCCGCGGAACGGCGTCCGGGCTACGCGAAGGCGCCCGGGTGGATCTGCTCGCGCACCGCCCGGTACTGCTGCCGCACCGCCTGCCCCACGGCCAGCTCCTCGCCCGGCTCGAAGACCTGCGCGGCCGCGCCCTGCCACAGCGGCAGCTGCCCGGTCAGCGCCCACGCGGCCTGCCGCGCCGCGCCGAGCGCCGCGTAGTCCGCGGGCTGCGGCACCACGACCTGCGTGCCGAACAGCATCGGGGCGACGGCCTGCACCGCGTGCAGCTCGGCGGCGGCGCCGAGCAGGAACACCCGGCGGATGTCGACGCCGCGCCCGCGCAGCACGTCCATCGCGTCGGCGAGCCCGCACAGCATGCCCTCGAACGCGGCCCGCGCCAGGTGCTCCGGCTTCATCGACTCGCGCCGCAGCCCGCTCAGAGTGCCCGCGGTGTGCGGCAGGTTCGGTGTCTTCTCGCCCTCCAGATACGGCAGGAGGACCAGCCCGTGGGCGCCCGGCGTGGACTTCACGGCCAGCTCGGACAGCTCCTCCGGGCCGCCGTCGAGCCCGAGCATCTCGGCGGTGCCGCGCAGCGCCCGTACCGCGTTGAGCGTGTGGACGACCGGCAGGTGCATGCCGGTGGCGTCGGCGAGCGAGGTGATGGCGCCGGTCGGGTCGACGAGCGCCTCGTGGTGCACGGCCATCACGGACCCGGACGCGCCGAGCGACACCACGGCGTCCCCGGTCTGCACGCCGAGGCCGAACGCGGCGGCCATGGTCTCCCCGGTGCCGGCCGAGATGATCAGGCCCTCCGGAGTGGTGCCCGCGGCGTCGCCGGGACCGAGCACCTCCGGAAGCATCGCCTGCTGCCCGAGGGCGAGTTCCACGAGGTCGGGCCGCCAGGAACCGGTGGCCGCCGACCAGTAGCCGGTGCCGGACGCGCCGCCGCGGTCGGTCGTACGGCGTGCCGGACGCCCGAGCAGCTGCCAGACGAGCCAGTCGTGGGCCTGCATGAGCGCGGCCACGCGCTGCGCGTTCTCCGGCTCGGTGCGGGCCAGCCAGCGCAGCTTCGTCACGGGCTGCGCCGACTGGGGGACGCTGCCGACGGCCTGCGCCCACGCCTCGCGCGAGCCGAGCCGGTCGACGAGGTCGGCGGCCGCGACCTGGGCCCGCTTGTCGTTGCCGACCAGGGCCGGGCGCACCGTGTTGCCCTGGTGGTCCAGCGGGACCAGCGCGTTGGCCTGCGCGGACACGCCGATCGCCTGCACGCCTTCGAGGAGCCCTCCGCCGGCCGCCTCGCCGAGCGAGAGCAGCCAGGCCTGGGGGTCGACGTCCGTGGGGCGTCCGCCGCCCTCCACCGGTTCCAGCGGATGGGGGGCGTACCCCTGCCGCAGTACGGCCCCGGTGTCGGAGTCACAGACCACAATGCGCGTGAAATCGGGCGAACTGTCCAGCCCGGCGACTATCCCCATGACGGAAATTCTGCCGTACCGCGCGGCCGTCCGGGACCGCGCCCGTCAGGTGTTGCTGGTGCCCCAGTCGTCGTCCTCGGCGCCCGCGCCGCGCTCGCGCAGCGAACGCACCCGGCCGGCCACGGAGTCGGGCACCTTGCCGCCGACCTTCTCGGTGACGGAGTGCAGGGCCTTGCCCGCGTACTGGCGGGTCTGCTGGGCGCCCGCCTCCGCCGTGTTCCGCACGGCCGGGTTCTGGGCGACCGAGCGGGCCGCCTTCTTCAGCTTCTCGTACTGGTCGCGTCCGGCCCGCGTCCCCAGTACGTAACCCAGGGCCAGACCGGCGAAGAATGTGAGCCGGTAGCGCATGAGGGGCCACCCTTTCCGTAGCTCGGTGATCACCGGGGGGAACCGATTGGCGGAGCACCCCCCTGCTTGCGCTAATGTATGTGTCGCAGCGAGCGCACGCCGCCTGGCACTAGCCCAGGGGGACGCGTTCGAGGCGACGAGACATTCCCCTGTAGCTCAATTGGCAGAGCAGCCGGCTGTTAACCGGCAGGTTACTGGTTCGAGTCCAGTCGGGGGAGCTCGATCTCCTGTAGCTCAATTGGCAGAGCAGCCGGCTGTTAACCGGCAGGTTACTGGTTCGAGTCCAGTCGGGAGAGCTGTCGGACAAGCCCTTCGGAGTTCACTTCGGAGGGCTTTTTCGTGCCTGGTGGAACCGCGTGCGCCGCACCGGAGTCCTCATGGTCGTGCAGAGCCGAACCATCCGAGGCAGGAGATCGTATGAGCGGCTATGCTGCGGCAGACGGCGCGTACACATGTACGCGCCACGCCGTGTAGGGGCGGTAGCTCAGCCGGTTAGAGCAGCGGACTCATAATCCGTCGGCCGTGGGTTCGAGTCCCACCCGCCCCACCAAAGAAAAACGTTCTGAGCTGCGTGAACGCGCGGCTCGGGCGTGTTCGGGCCCAGGGGTGTGACGCCGTGAAGATGCTTCCACGGCGACCCCGCGGCTCTCACATGTGACGCGCCCCACATCACACCGAAGGCGCTCTCATTCGTCCCATTGGTCGAGCAGCGCGTCCGCCAGGTCGGTGTCGGGTTCCGTGGTGCCGAGGGCCTGTTCGGTCCAGATGATCTTTCCGCGGGTCGTGTAGCGGGTGCCCCAGCGGCGGGCGAACTGGGCGACCAGGAACAGTCCGCGGCCGCCCTCGTCGGTGGTCTTCGCGCGCCGCAGGTGCGGCGAGGTGCTGGAGCCGTCCGCGACCTCGCAGATCAGATGGTTCCGGTCGTGCAGCAGACGCAGCCGGATGGGCTGGCTGCCGTACCGGATCGAGTTGGTGACCAGCTCGCTGATGATCAGTTCGGTGGTGAAGCCGATCTCGTCCAGGCCCCAGGCCTCCAGCTGACGGGCCGCCTCGCCCCGGACCGTGGCGACCGCCGCCGGGTCGGACGGGACGTCCCACTCGGCGACCCGCATCGGGTCGAGGAGGCGGGTGCGGGCGACGAGCAGCGCCACGTCGTCGCGCGGGCGCTCCGACAGCAGCGCGTCGACCACGGCCCGGCAGATCTCCTCCGGTCCCCGGTCCGGGTGCCCCTCCAGCGTCGTGCGCAGCAGCTCGAGGCCGGTGTCGAGATCGCGGCCCCGGTCCTCGACGAGGCCGTCCGTGTACAGCACCAGTCGGGAGTCGGCGGGCAGTTGCAGCTCGGCCGTCTCGACCGGCGTGGTGGCGCCCAGACCCAGCGGCGGCGAGACGGGCAGCTCCGGGAACGTGACGGTGCCGTCCGGGTGGACCAGGGCCGGGCCCAGGTGCCCGGCCGTCGCGACGGCGGCGCGCCCGGTGCTCGGGTCGTAGATGGCGTACAGGCAGGTGGCGCCGGTGACCGCCGGTCCGTCCTGGTCGGCGACCGTGCGATCGCTGTCGATGTGGGCGACCAGCTCGTCCAGGTGCCCGAGCAGCTCGTCGGGGGACAGGTCCAGGGCCGAGAAGTTGTGCACCGCCGTGCGCAGCCGGCCCATGGTGGCGGCGGCGTGCAGGCCGTGCCCGACCACGTCGCCGACGACCAGCGCCACCCGCGCGCCCGGCAGCGGAATGATGTCGAACCAGTCGCCGCCCACCCCGTCGCGGGCCGGCAGATAGCGGTGGGCCACCTCCAGGGCCGACTGCTCGGGCAGGGCGCGGGGCAGCAGGCTGCGCTGGAGGGTGACGGCCATGCCGTGCTCGCGCGTGTAGCGGCGGGCGTTGTCGATCGCCAGCGCCGCCCGCGCCGCCAGCTCCTCCGCGGCCGACAGGTCGTCGCGCTCGAACGGCTCGTGCTCCGAACGCCAGAAGTCCGCCATGCCGAGGACCACGCCGCGGGCCCGCAGCGGCACCGAGATCAGGGAACGGATGCCGTAGTCGAGGACCTGCCGCGCGCGCTCCGGATCCTGGGAGCGCCAGCACTCGGAGGCCGCCAGATCCGCCTCCAGGACCGCGCCGTCCTCCGCGATCGGGTGGTCGGGGGACAGGAAGTGGATCAGCTCCCCGACGGGGTAGAGCGGCGCGTCCTCGCTGATGCCGCGGAAGGCGGCGCGGCGCATCTGCAGGGGCGCCCCGGCCGGCTCCTCGCCCCGCAGCACCGGGTCGAGCAGCTCGACGGTGACGAAGTCCGCGAACCTGGGGACCGCCACCTCCGCCAGCTCCTCGGCGGTGCGGGTGACGTCCAGCGTCGTGCCGATCCGCACCCCGGCGTCGTAGAGCAGCCGCAGCCGCTCCCGGGCCACCTCGGCCCGGCCCGCGAGCGCCCGCAGCTCGGTGGTGTCGCGCAGGGTCGCCACGGTCCCGGGGCCGCCGCCGTGCGGCTCGGTGGGCCGGATGTTCACCGCGAGCAGCCGGTCCCCGGCCGGGTGGACCTCGTCGGTGGCCGTGCGCCCCGAGCCCAGCAGCTCGGCCGTCTCCGGCTCCAGGCCCAGCTCGTCGATCCGGCGCCCCTCCGCGTCCGCCGGCAGGCCGAGCAGGCGCCGCGCCTCGTCGTTGGCGAGCACCAGCAGCCCGTCGCCGCCGACGATCAGGACGCCCTCCCGCACCGCGTGCAGCACCGCGGCGTGATGCTCGTACATCCGTGTCATCTCCGCCGGGCCCAGACCGTGGGTCTGGCGGCGCAGCCGGCGGCCCACGAGGCCCGCCCCGACCGTGGCGATGACCAGCGCGGCGGCGGCGGAGCCGAACAGAACCGGCAGATGCCGGCCCAGGGCGTCGTTCAGCGTCTCGATCTTGACCCCGCCGGACACGATGCCGACGACGGTGCCGTCGGCACGGGTGATGGGGACGGCGGAGACCACGGAGGGGCCCTGGCTGCCGGAGAAGGTCTCCGTGACGGTCTGCCCGGCCAGCACGTCCTCTATGACGTCCTTCGGCCCGATGACGTGCTTGCCGATCAGGGCCGGGTCGGGGTGGGTGAGGCGGGTCCCGGCCTTGTTCGACACGACGATGGCGTCGACTCCGGCGCCCTTGCGGGCCGCCTCCGTGAGCGGCTGCAGCACCGCCGTCGGGTGCGGGCTGTCGAGCGCCTGCACGATCCCGGGGGCGTGCGCGAAGGACTCGGCGGCGGCGAGCGACCGGTGGCGGGCGTCCTGCTCGGTGTCGTGCCGCACCTGCACCACCATCGCCACCACCGCGGCGGCCACCAGCAGCAGCACGGTCGCGACCTGGAGGAGGAACACCTGGCCGGCGACGGTGCGGGCGCTCAGCAGGGAGCCCAGGCGTCGCCCCGGCGACCGGTGCGGCGTCTTCCGCCGGTCTCCGGCCCGAGTCACGGCCCGGTTCCCGGATGCGGAACCTCACGCCGATGCATATCCATATGTTCCTCCATGTTCCCCGGCCCCGCCTCGGCGCCCGCCCGCCAGTGGGACGGCAGAGGGACAATTGTTCCCAAGAGGAGAGGGATCACTCCGCGGGGGATCACTCCGTGGAGGACCGCCCCGCCGTTCTCGGGAGGCCTCGATGGCACAGACCCGGTTCGCGCCCGACCGCGGGCTCACCTCACGCATGGTCGCCACGATGTTCATCATCGGCCTGCTGTACGTGGTCGTGGTCGGCGTGCTCGTCGTGCTCCTCAAGGGGGCGTGGGCGTTCGTGCTCCTGTTCTCGGGCGCGCTGTTCATCGGCCAGTTCTGGTTCAGCGACCGCATCGCCGCCTTCAGCATGGGCGCGCGCGAGGTCACCCCGGAGCAGGCCCCCGAACTGCACGCCGCGGTCGACCGGCTCTGCGCGCTCGCCGACATGCCCAAGCCGCGCGTCGCCGTCGCCGACTCGGACGTACCCAACGCGTTCGCGACCGGGCGCAACCGGAAGAACGCGATGGTGTGCGCCACCACCGGACTCCTGCGCCGCCTGGAACCGGAGGAGCTGGAGGGGGTGCTCGCGCACGAGATGTCGCACGTCGCGCACCGCGACGTCGCCGTGATGACCATCGCCTCCTTCCTCGGCGTGCTGGCCGGCCTCATCACCCGCTCGGCGATCTGGAGCGGCTTCGGCCGCAGCAACCGCGACAGCAACACGGCGGTCGCCGTCCTGATCGTCACCGCCGTCAGCGCTGTCGTCTACGCCATCAGCTTCCTGCTCACCCGGCTGCTGTCCCGCTACCGCGAGCTGTCCGCCGACCGGGCCGCGGCCCTGCTCACCGGCCGCCCCTCCGCCCTCGCCTCCGCGCTCACCAAGGTCACCGGGCAGATCGCCCGTATCCCGACCCGGGACCTGCGCAAGGCCGAGCCGTTCAACGCGTTCTTCTTCGCGCCCGCCTTCAGCAAGGAGAGCGCCGCCCGGCTGCTCGCCTCGCACCCCACCCTCGAACAGCGCCTCGACCAGCTGAGCCGGATCTCGGCCCAGCTCGGCCGCCCGTGACCCTCCGGAAGAACAGGACGCCGCATGGGATTCCTCGACGCCCTCCTCGGCCGGAGCAAGCCCGTCCGGCCCGACCTCGACCAGCTCTTCGCGCTGCCCTCGGCCGCCGTCACCCTCCAGGCCGCCGCCGGGCTGCTCCCCACCGGGGAGGGCTCGGTCTGCTTCGCGAGCGTGGAGGGCGGCGCCTTCGACCGGATCCGGGACGAGCTCGCCGAACTGCTCGACGGGCCCGTCGAGTTCACCGAGGACGGGCTCGGCTACACCTGGCTGCGCGTGCGCCACGCCCCGGACGACGTGGCCGGCTTGGTCAACGACCTCCACGCCGTCAACACCTCCTTGGAGGAAGGCGGCTTCGGGCCGCACCTGCTGTGCTCCCTGATCGCCTTCCGGGACCCGCGCGAGGCGCGCTCCGTGGCGCTCGTCTACCTCTACAAGCGCGGCACCTTCTACCCCTTCGCGCCCCGGCCCGGCCAGGCGCGGAAGCGGGACAACACGCTGGAGCTGGAGGTGCGGTCCGCGCTCGGCGACGACCTGCGCGTGGAGCCCGATCTGGGCCGCTGGTTCCCGGTCTGGGACGCCCCCGGACTGGCCTGAGCAATACGTCCGAACAAAAGCCTCGATGCGCACAACCGTTTGGGTCTGCCGCGGGTCTACACCGCGAGTCAACCGAAGGCTCACTCGAATCACACGGTTTCTTCACCCTCGCGGGTCACAAGGGCCTGCGGGGCGCGAGGACCGTACTTCTCAACTGGAGAAGCATTCATGCGCATTCGTGCCAGTCTGGTCGCCGCGACGATGTCCGGCGCCGCGGCTCTGACCGCCTTCGTCGTTCCCGCCGCACAGGCGGACGACGCCCCCTCCGCCCCGTCCGCCGCGGACGCCGTGGCGCCGCTGGTGGTCGGCGAGCAGAAGAGCACCTTCTCGACGGCGGACGCCGGCGACATCAAGATCACCAAGGTCACCGTCAACGGCAACAAGGACGTCGTCGTCGGCGGCACCCTGGCCAAGTCGTTCAACATCTACGTCACCGCCACCAACCCCGAGGGCATCGAAGGCGTCCAGGCCTTCCTGTGGCACGGCACCGACCTCACGAGCGAGGACGGCATCGACGGCGCCATCATCCCGGACCAGCCCGAGGACATCTCGCGCGACTGCGAGTACTGGAGCGAGACGACGGCCACCTGCAAGGTGACCCTGACCGCCACGCCGGGCGTGGACCTCTACAAGAGCTCGCTCAACGGCAAGTGGAACGTGTACGCGGGCGCCGTGGGCAAGGACCTCGACGTCGCCGAGAGCGACGTCTACAAGAACCACTGGGTCAAGCGCGCCTCGCACTTCGCGTCGTTCAACGCCTCGCCCGAGCCGGTCGCCAAGGGCAAGCCGATCACGCTCTCCGGTGGCCTGAGCCGCATCAGCTGGACCTACCTCAAGTACTACGGCTACGCCGCCCAGCCGGTCCAGGTGCAGTTCAAGAAGGCCGGCAGCAGCAGCTACACCACGGTCAAGACCGTGAACAGCTCCTCCACCGGCCAGGTGAAGACCACCATCACGGCTTCCACCGACGGCACGTGGCGCCTGTACTACCCGGGCAACAGCGCGACGTCCACGGCGACGTCGTCCGCCGACTACGTCGACGTCCGCTGATCGCCCGATCCGACGCGAAGGGGGGCCGCGCCCCCCCGGGGGGGGGGGGGGGCGCGCGGGGGGGGGGGG